>NZ_DASRXP010000031.1:0-27964 GCF_035687465.1 Kribbella sp. | reverse complement strand
TGCGCAACGGAGAGCCTCCGCCCGTGGCGGCTCCCTGGACGCCGCGACCCGCGCCCGACAGCCGCGCGCTCTTCCTCGACGCCTTGAAGGAGCAGGTCACCGACCCCATCCGCTATGCGCGCGAGGCGATCGAGCTGGTCCGCGCGATGCGCTCCGGCGAGCCGAGCGACGCCTCGACCGAGGGCGCGCGCTTCGCGCAGCTGCTCGCGACCGGGATCCGGCCGCTGGTCGGCCTCGCGCAGATGGGGAGCGCGCCGGCTTCCTCGCTGAACCGACCCATCGGCCCGCACCGTCGGTTCGAGACGGCGCGCTTCGACCTCGGCGAGATCAAGACCATCCGCGCGGCCCTCGGCGGCACGGTCAACGACGTCGTGCTGGCCGTCGTCGCGGGCGCGCTGCGGGCCTGGATGATGACCCGTGGCGAGAGCGTCAGCCCGACCCGCGGCGTCCGGGCGGTGGTCCCGGTGAGCATCCGCGACGACGATGACGAGGAGCCGACCTCGCTCGGTTCCCGGGTGATCGCCTCGACCGTGAACCTCCCCGTCGGAGAGAACTCGCCGGTGATGCGGCTGCACCAGATCTCGTACCAGACCAAGGTCCACAAGGACACCGGTCGCGCGGTCAGCGCCCGCTCGCTGGTCGGGATCGCCGGCTTCGCGCCGACCACGTTGCACGCGCTCGCGGCCCGGGTGGCGACCGCCACCGTGCGGCCGATCGACGACGTGGTGATCACCAACGTGCCGGGACCACAGTTCCCCTTGTACGCGGCGGGCGCGCCGATGCTGGCGTCGTACCCGGTGGTGCCGCTGATGCCGGGGCAGGGTCTGTCCGTCGGCGTCACGTCGTACGACGGCAAGGTGTCGTTCGGGCTGAACGCGGACCGTACGGCGATGCCGGACCTGGCCGTGTTCGCCCAGTGCGTGACGGATGCGCTGGACGAGCTGCTGGACACCACCAAAGGCAGCCACAACCGTGCCTCGCGCGGCCGGCGGAAGCCCCGCCAGAAGAATGCACCTTCGAAGAAGGCGGGCTCATGAGGGTCTACATCCCATCCACGCTCACGCTGCTCGACCTCGCCTGCCACGCGGGTGAGTTCGGCCCGCCCCCACTGACCGCGTACGCCGTCACGCCGGCGCTGCGCGAGTGGTACACCGACGGCGACGACGAGGAGCTCGAGTACGCCGCGATGGCGCAGGCGGCGCGAGCCTCGGTCGGACTGATCGCGGCGGATCCGGAGGCGGCACGCAGGCGGGTGGTCGTTGCCTGCGAGGTGAGCGCGGTCCCGCCGGCCGACGGCACGGTCGAGCTCGGAGATGCCTCACTGGAATTGCACGTGGTGGTGCCGTGGACGGCCGTGGCCTCGATTCATCTGGACTCGGCCGGCGCCTCGGAGGTAGTCGCCAAGGCGGCCGCAGGCTGGGAGGCGGCGCAAAACGGGGATGAAGACGCTGTTTTCGCCCTCGACTCGTGCGAGGGTGAAGACCTGTTGTGGTACGCGACACAGGAGATACCGGACCTGCTCGCCGCGGAGGGTCCCCGCGGCGATCTGACCCGGTGACCTCGGGCTGAACTGACGGGAGCTGATGGCGATGCAGGCGATCTGGAAGGGCGCCATCTCGTTCGGGATGGTGACGATCCCGATCAAGGTGTTCTCCGCGACCGAGGAGAAGGACATCTCGTTCCGTCAGGTGCACGTCGCCGACGGCGGCCGGATCCGGTACAAGCGGGTCTGCGCCGAGTGTGGCGAGGAGGTGCCGTACTCCGATATCGGCAAGGGCTACGAGATGGCCGACGGGCGGATGGTGGTGCTCGAGCCGGACGACTTCGCCGACCTGCCGCTGTCCAGCAAGAAGGTCATCGACGTGCTCGAGTTCGTGCCGGCGGACCAGGTGGACCCGCTCTACCTGGGCAAGTCGTACTACCTCGCGGCCGACGGTGGTCCCGGTGCCAAGCCCTACGTGCTGCTCCGCGACGCGTTGGAGGGCTCCGAGCTCTACGCGTTGGTGAAGGTGGCGCTGCGGTCGCGGGAGAGCCTCGGGCTGCTCCGGACGCACGACGACGTCCTGGTACTGCAGGTGATGCTGTGGCCGGACGAAGTGCGGGACTCATCCTTCGCGGCCCCGTCCGAGGACGTGGAGATCCGCAAGCAGGAGAAGGCGATGGCCGAGTCGTACATCGACACCCTGCGCGGCGAGTTCGATCCGGACCAGTACCACGACGAGTACCGCGCCGCGCTGGAGCAGGTGGTCGAGGCCAAGGCCGCCGGCGTACCGATCCCGGAATCGGAAGAGGAAGAGCAGGAGGGTGCTGAGGTCGTCGACCTGGTCGCCGCCCTGCGCGCCTCGGTCGAGGCAGCCAAGGCCCGCCGCGCGGGTGGCGGTTCGGGCGGTGGCGGCAAGGGCGACGCGGACACGGACGACAAGTCGGCGGCCAAGAAGACCGTGGCGAAGAAGGCTCCGGCCAAGAAGGCCGCGGCCGCGAAGAAGGCCGCCCCGGCCAAGAAGACGGTCGCCAAGAAGGCCGCGAAGAAGTCCGCCTGATCAGCTCTCGGCCTGCTGCCTGAGCGGCGGCTGCCGTTGTCCGTCCTGAGGAGGGGATCCCATGTCCGACACCATGCCGACGCAGACCACCATTCCCCAAGACCCAGCCGAGATCCCGGTCGACCCGACCGCGCCGCTGGTCCAGCCCGGAGCCTTCCTGCTCGAGCTGGTGCCCGTGCCGGTGACGGACCTCGAGCGGGCCAAGACGTTCTACTCCGAAAAGGCCGGTTTCCACGTCGACGTCGATGTCACGCCGGCCGACGGGGTCCGCATCGTTCAGCTGACGCCGCCCGGATCGTTCTGCTCGATCACCCTGGCCGAGGGGTTGCCGACCCTCGACATGCCGCCCGGCACGCTCCGCGGGCTGCACCTGGTCGTCGCCGACATCGAGGCCGCCCGCGCCGAGCTGATCGGCCGCGGCGTCGAGGTCAGCGAGGTCGAGGATCTCGGCGGCGTCTTCTACGCCTGGTTCGCCGATCCCGACGGCAACACCTGGGCCCTCCAACACATGCCCTGGCGCCCCTGACCCAACACTCTTGCGTCCGAAGAACCTGAGGTCATAGCCCAAGGTTCTTCGGACGTTAGAGCTGGGACACGAAGCGGAGGATGCGTTCGCTGATCTGGGTGGGGTACTCGCCGGAGATCGCGTGTGAGGCGTCGGGCCAGAGTTCGGCCTCGCAGTCGGGGACCAGGCTCTGCGCACGGCGTACCGCGACGCGGGGATCGTGGACCACGCTGCGACCACCCAGCAAAGCGAGGACCGGTACGCGGAGAGCGCGCAGTACGGCGTCGGATCCGTACGACGGCATCGGCAGCTTCATCCGGTAGTCCCGCAAGCCCTGGGTGAGCAGGCGCGCCACCGGAAGATCCATCGAGGGACCGCCGGAGACCCAGCCGAGGAAGCGTTCGCCGAAGCGATCAGGCAGACCGGGGATCAGGGCGAATCCGCCGAGCAGGAACCTCTTGGAGAACTTCGCGAACACATGGGCCGGCTCGAGCAGGCTGATCGAGGCGAGCCGCTCTGGCGCGTGCAAGGCCAGGTTGAACGCGAGCCAGCCGCCACCCGAGACGCCGGCGAGGTGGACCCGCTCGAGCCCGAGCTGGTCGAGCACCTCGCGCAACCAGTCGGCCTGGTCCTGCGACGAGCTGATCGGCACGGTCTGCACGCTGCGGCCCGGTTCGCCGAGGGAGTCGATCGCGTAGACCGGCCGTGCCGCCGCGAGCACGGGAAGATTCGGCTCCCACATCGCCGAGGTCGCCCCGCGCCCATGCAGCAGCACGATCGGCGTCGCATCGTCGTCCGGCCCGAACCGGTACACCCGGACCCGCCCGAACGCCGTCTCGACATCCCTGGTCTCACGCTGCCCGGGAATCTCCCCGATCAGGTCGTCGTACAGCCTCAGATAGTCGGCCTGCGCCTGCGCACTCACGAAATGCCCGATCCCAGCCACCCCCGAAACCTACCGCCACCGCGCCACAAACCACCGCCCGCCGCCCCTAGCCTGACCTGCTTGCGTCTGAGGACGCTGAGGCCAGAACCCAAGGTTCTTCGGACGTTGGAGACGGGCTAGCCGCCGAGGGGGACGCGGCGGGCGTGGACGGTTCGGTGGGCGATTCGCCAGCCGGCTGGGGTGTGGACGATCCGGTCTTCGTAGGTGCCGCTGCCGCAGGAGCCGTCGGCCATGATGCCGATTCCTTTCGACAACGCCCGGACCTCGCCGTCACCTTCCTCGGTCAGCACCACGTTGGTGATGTGGTGCCCGACGGGATTGGCGTCGCCCAACTGCAGTGCGAGTTCCTTCAGCGCTGTCAGGCCCTCGGCCACCCCGAGGCCGAAGGCGGAACGTCGTAGGTGATGTCCTCGGTGAACAGTTCGTCCTGCCGATCGAGCTCGCCGGCGTCGGTGAGATGGCCGTGCAGCGAGATCAGGTCGGTGATGGCGGTCCGGTCCTCGGGTGTCATAGCGCCTCCTAAATGGGGAAGTCCCCGTTTAGTCACACTGTGCAGTAAGTGGGGATGTCCCCAGTTAAGCCCCTGAGAGCCGATGCGCGACGCAATCGCGACCAGCTGGTCGCGGTAGCCCGGGCGGTTTTCGACGAGCTCGGAACGGCCGCGCCACTCGACGAGGTCGCCCGTCGTGCCGGGATCGGCAACGCCACCCTCTACCGGCACTTCCCGACCCGGGACGACCTCCTCATCGCCGTGTACGCCGAGGAGGTCGCAGGCCTGTCCGACCTCGGAGAGGCCCTGCTGGGCGGTTCCGCGGATCCGCTCGACGCGCTCTTCGAGTGGCTGGAGGCGTTCGTCGGCCATGTGGCCGCGAAGGGTGATCTTGCTCGCACTCTGGAGCCGGGCGCACGCCGTTCCGAACTTCATGAGCAGTGGCACGCGGCGATGTTCGAGGTGGTGGTCCGCCTGGTCGACAAGTGCCGCGCCGCCGGATCAATCCAGCCTGACCTGGATCCGATCGACCTCCTCGTCCTCGTCTCGGGAACAGCTACCGCCGAGCCCGTCCGGGTACGGCGCCTGCTGCGACTGATCCGCCGTGGTGTGAGCGTCGGCTGACCGGACCAGTCGGGTTCGTGGTCCTGGGTGGTGGCGTGGCAGCATGAAGGGCGCGAACGTGTCGTGGGAGCCCCGATCGGGTGCCGCGGCGCGGACCACCCGGCGTACACCACCGAGCTGATTCGAGGAGCACCGCACCATGGATGCCGTCACCGCCGTACCCACTCCCGTCAACGAGACCGTGCGGGGCTATGCACCGGGCTCACCCGAGCGGGGCAGCCTGGAGGCGAAGCTCAAGGAGTTCACCGCGGCCGGCGCGATCGACCTGACCTGCACGATCGGCGGTGAGCAGCGGCTCGGCGGCGGTGCGGCGATCGAGGTGGTCCAGCCGCACAAGCACGCGCACGTGCTCGGCACCCTCGGCAACGCCACCGAGGCGGACGGCCGGGCGGCCGTGGATGCGGCCCTCGCGGCGGCCCCCTCCTGGCGTTCGCTCTCCTTCGACGACCGTGCGGCGATCTTCCTCAAGGCGGCCGACCTGCTGGCCGGCCCGTGGCGCGACACCCTGAACGCGGCGACCATGCTCGGCCAGTCGAAGACGGTCCAGCAGGCCGAGATCGACGCCGCCTGCGAGCTGATCGACTTCCTCCGGTTCAACGTGGCGTTCGCGCGCAACATCGTCAGCGACCAGCCGATCTCGTCGCCGGGCATCTGGAACCGGGTCGACTACCGCCCGCTGGAGGGGTTCGTCTACGCGATCACCCCGTTCAACTTCACCGCGATCGCCGGCAACCTGCCGACCGCGCCCGCGCTGATGGGCAACACGGTGGTCTGGAAGCCCTCGCCGACCCAGCAGTTCGCGGCGCACTGGACGATGCGGCTGTTCGAGGCCGCGGGACTCCCGGCGGGCGTGATCAACCTCGTCACCGGCGACGGCATCGAGGTGAGCAAGGCCGCGTTGACCCATCCGGACCTGGCCGGCATCCACTTCACCGGATCCACCAAGACCTTCCAGAGCCTGTGGTCCACGGTCGGCGCCAACATCTCGTCGTACCGGACCTATCCGCGGCTGGTCGGGGAGACGGGCGGCAAGGACTTCATCCTGGCTCACCCGTCGGCCGACCCCGCGGTGCTGAAGACGGCGATGGTGCGCGGCGCATTCGAGTACCAGGGGCAGAAGTGTTCCGCCGCCAGCCGCTCGTACGTCGCTCGCAGCGTCTGGAACCAGATCCGTGACGACATCGCGGCCGAGACCGACTCGCTGACCATGGGCGATGTCGCCGACCTGTCGAACTTCATCGGCGCGGTGATCGACGACCGGGCCTTCGCCAAGCACAAGGCGGCACTCGACCGGGCCCGGCAGTCCGACGCGATCGAGGTCCTTGCCGGCGGCACCTATGACGACAGCCAGGGGTACTTCGTCCGGCCGACGCTGCTGGTGAGCGACGACCCCACTGACGAGATCTTCACCACCGAGTACTTCGGGCCGATCCTCGGCGTCCACGTGTACGACGATGCCGACTATTCAACCGTGCTCCAGCAGATGGAGAAGGCGGCGCCGTACGGTCTGACCGGCGCGGTGATCGCTCAGGACCGCCACGCGGTCGCCGAGGCGAGCGACTACCTGCGGTTCGCCGCTGGCAACTTCTACGTGAACGACAAGCCGACCGGTGCGGTCGTCGGGCAGCAGCCGTTCGGTGGCGCCCGGGCCAGCGGCACCAACGACAAGGCCGGCTCGATGTGGAACCTGATCCGCTGGGCCAGCCCTCGGTCGATGAAGGAGACCTTCACCCCGCCCACCGACTACCGCTACCCCCACCAGGGCTAGGCAGCAGCCAGGCCGCGGCGGACGGTGAAGTAGAAGGCGGTCAGGTCGGCGATGAGCGTGTCGACCTGGTCCGCCGCGGTCACGTCCGCATCGAGCAGCCAGTCCGAGATCAGGTCGAACAACCCGCCGACCAGACCGATCGCGACGCTGTGGCTCGCTCGCGGGTCCGCGGGCGGGCGATCGTCGTACGAATCCCAGAGGGTTTCGAGGAATCCCGCCGCCCAGCGGCGGTTCGTGCGGCGCTGGCGTTCGACGGTCGCGGAGATCCCGGCCGCCTGGCCGAAGGTAACCCTGGCGACGCGCGGGTCGTCCACCAGTGCGTGGGCGAACGAGGCGATCAGCGTGGTGACCGCTTCCCGCTCAGAGGCCGGTCCTTGGTCGGCGACGGCGACCATGCCGGCTTCGAGGCGCTCAGAGGTGCGCTGGAGGAGCGCGAGATAGCAGGTTTCCCGGCTGTCGAACACCTCGTAGAAGCTCTTGGTGCCGATGTACGCAGTACTGCAGATCTGCTCGATCGAGGTGCCCAGGTAGCCGTTGGCGGCGAACAGTTCGAGCGCGGCGTCGAGCAGTTGCTCGCGGCGCTCGGCGCGGCGCTGCTCCGCGTCCAGTCCTCTGATCCGTCGGGCCATGCCCGGGACGTTACCCGGCGCGCGGTCTGGTAACCAGTCGGCAAGTTATGAACACGAGGCCTTGTTCCTAACTCGAAGACGTGCTCAACTGACGGTCATCCCGTCGTCACCGAACGACACAGCCCCTGGGAGCCGCCATGAGAACCACGCTCCGGCGAGCCGCGCTGGTCCTGCTGACCACCGCAACCCTCGCCACCGCCGCAATCGCACCAACCGCCGCCGCACCAACGGCCACTGCACCAACCGCCGCCGCAGCGCCGTCCGCTGGTTTCGACAACTGGGACTGCAAGCCGTCGGCCGCCCACCCGAATCCGCTGGTCCTGCTGCACGGACTAGGCGGCAACGGCCCCGGCAACTACGCGTATCTAGGCCCGTACCTCGCCGCGAAGGGCTACTGCGCCTTCACCCTCACCTACGGCCAGGCCACACCGGTGATCCCGGTCGGCGGCACGGTCTCGGTGGTCCAGTCGTCGGCCCAGATCGAGGCCTTCATCGACCAGGTCCGTCAGTCGACCGGCGCCGCGAAGGTCGACATCGTCGGCCACTCCGAAGGCGGGTTCCAGAGCATCTACGGTCCGAAGGTCCGCGGGTACGCCGCCAAGGTCGGCAAGGTGGTCGCGCTGGCACCACCGACGCACGGTACGACGTTCGCCGGGCTCGTGAGTGTCGGGGACTACCTCGGCCTGAGGCCGCTGGTGGACCAGGTACTGCGTGAGTTCGGCTGCCCCGCCTGCGACGAGATCATCGTCGGCGGATCGGCGGTGAACCAGTTGACCACCGGCCCGATCGCCCAGCCGGGGGTGAAGTACACGGTGATCGCCTCGCGGTTCGACGCCCTGGTGACGCCGCATGAGACCTCGTTCATCCGCGAGCCCGGCGTACAGAACAAGTTCGTCCAGGACACCTGCCCGGCCGATCCGGTCGGCCATGTCGGCCTGGCGTTCGACCCCACGGTCGCGCAACTGGTCGCGAACGCGCTGGATCCGACTCACGCGAGGCGGGTCATCTGTGCTTTCGGACCGCCTGTGTAGGACGGACCGCGGGCTCAGGCGGTTCGGTCCAGGTAGAGGAGGGGTGGGCCGATCAGCAGCGCGGATCCGCAACCGACGCAGATCCACTCGCCAGCCGGGTCGTCCACCGGGTGATCCCCGGCCTCGACCCGCTCGAAGAGCATCATGGCCTCGCAGAACACGCAGTACTGCGTGTCTCCGCCGGCCGACTGCAGGACGTTCCGTCGCTTGTTCCGCACGACAGGCTCACCTCCGGTGACAGCTCGTCATCCCCAGGCTGCCACTGAGGATTCCCTTTCAGGGGTAACGACACGGCGGCCGTTTGGTTTCGCGCTCAGCTGTCTCCGAACCGGCACGAGGGCCGCGGACCGGGTGTTTCACCCGTCCGCGACCCTCGTTTCCAGCTGGTGGGTCAGTGGTTGCCGGCGGCCCAGTCGCGGCCGAGGTCGTGCTCCTTGGCCAGCCCGGAGCGGATCGCGTCGACGACGAACGGCTCCATCTTCCGGCCGATCAGCGGCACGTTGACCTTCACGTCGAGATCGATCGCCTGCACGGTCTGGCCGCCGTCGGACCTGATCGCCGCGGTGCCCTTCAGGGTGACCGGCGTGTTGGCGATCTCGCCCGACACGTCGGCGTCGCGGGACCCGTCGGGCTTGGCCGGGTGCCAGGTCTCGGTCTGGACCACGGTCAGCGTCGGGCCGACGAACCTCTTGCCGATGTCCGGTACGTCGTCCGCCGGCATCTCCCGCTTGACCCGGACGACGGTGTCGCCGCCGGACTGGCTGACCTGGACGTCGTACGACAGCGCCTTGGTCTTCTCGCAGGCCTGCTCGCGGAAGGTGGTGTCGGTGACGATCGCGAAGACTTCCTCAGGGGTGGCGTCGTACGACGCCGACAACTTCAGCTCCATGCCGCACATCATGGCACCGTGTCGAGCAGTTCGAGGGAAAGGTCCCAGAGACGGGCGGCGTTCGAGGGGGCGACGGCGTAGGGGGCGACGCCCTTCAGGATGCCCGGTACTGCGAGCTCGGCCGGCTGGCAGTCTTCGAAGTAGGTGCCCGTGACGCCTTCGACCAACGGGGAAGCGGCCAGGAGGACCGAGGTGGCTGCCCCTTCCGAGGGGGTCTTCCAAGGGATGTCCGTGCTGTCGGCCTGGAAGCGATCGGGGACCGCGGTGTTCGTCTCGTCGCCGATGTGGCGCATCAGGTTGGTGCGGATCCGCCCTGGCGCAAGGGCATTCACAGTGATGCCGGCGGCCGCCCAGCGGCGAGCTGCTTCGACGGCGAAGAGCACGTTGGCCGTCTTGGACTGGCTGTACGCCGCCCAGCGGTCGTACGGGTGGTTCGTGAACATCACGTCGTCGAATAACACCTCGCCGTTCAGGTGACCCCGTGAACTCACCACGACTACCCGTGCTCCACCGGCGGCCGCGAGAGCGTCGTACAGACCTGTGGTGAGGGCGAAGTGGCCGAGATGGTTGGTGGCGAACTGCAGTTCCCAGCCCTCGGGGGTGCGGAGTTCCGGGGTCGCCATGATGCCGGCGTTGTCGACCAGGATGTGCAGCGGTCCGTCCCAGGCGGCGACGAAGGAAGCGATCGAGGCTCGGTCCGAAAGGTCGAGCGGGGCGACAGAGACCGCCTTCAGTCCGTCGGCGAGCAAGCTGTCGGCGACCTCCTGGCCGGCCATGACATTGCGGACGGCAAGTGTCACCTCAGCGCCGGCCGAGGCGAGGGTGCGGGCGGTCTCCAGGCCGATGCCGGAGTTGCCGCCGGTGACGATGGCGCGCCGGCCGGTCAGGTCGACGCCGGCGATGACGTCCGCCGCGGTCGAGGAAGGACCGAAGGGGATGGTTGTGCTCATGCTGACTGCTCCTACACTGGTAAACGGAGCCGGATCCGGTTATCACCCAAGATAAGCGGACGCGGCTCCGTTTTCAAGGAGGGTCGATGCGGGCCGATGCGCAGCTGAACCACGACCGCCTGCTCGGGGCGGCCGCCCGGGCGTTCGCGCGGGACGGCACCGAGGCGTCGCTCAAGGCGATCGCGCAGGAGGCCGGGGTCGGGATCGGCACCCTCTACCGGCGGTTTCCCACCCGCGAGACGCTGATCGAGGCGACCTACCGGAACGAGACCACCCGGCTGGGCGAGGCTGCCGCGAAGTTGCTGAAGAAGCTCGCCCCCCTCGACGCGCTGCGCACCTGGATGGATCGCTTCGTCGACTACATGGCCACCAAGCACGGCATGGCGGAGGCGCTGCCCGCGATCCTGGCCGCCGAGGGCGACCTGCGGATGGCGAGCCGCGATCTCCTGACCGAGGCGCTGGCGACGCTGCTCGCGGCGGGCGTAACCGCGGGGTCCATCCGCAAAGACGTCGATCCGAACGATGTGCTGATGGCGCTGGGCGGCGTGACGTTGATCGCCGGAGACCCGGCGCAGCACGAACTCGCGGATCGCCTGCTGGATCTACTGGTAGACGGCCTCCGCTACGGCACCTGATGACTGTGCGCCGGGCTCACATCGCGACGGCGTGGGGTGCGTACGGCGCCTCGAGGCGGGTGATCTCGTCCGGGGTGAGGGTGAGATCGAGGGAGGCGATGGCGTCGTCGAGGTGTTCCGGCTTGGTCGCGCCGATGATCGGTGCCGAGACCGTCGGGTGCTGGGACACCCAGGCCAGCGCGACCTGCGCGCGGGGCACGCCGCGGTCGGCCGCGACCGCGCCGACCGTGTCGACGATCTCCTTGTCGCCGAACTGGCCGTAGAGCGCCTCGATCCGCTGGTCGCCCGCCACGCGATCCGTGCTCACTCCCCAGTCGCGGGTGAGCACACCGCGAGCCAGCGGGCTCCACGGGATCACACCGATGCCCTCATCTGCACACAGCGGCAGCATCTCCCGCTCCTCCTCGCGGTTGAGCAGGTTGTAGTGGTTCTGCATCGTGACGAACCGCGCCCAGCCGTTGGCCCGCTGCAGGTGAAGCGCCTTGCTGAACTCCCACGCGTACATCGAGGAGGCGCCGATGTACCTGACCTTGCCGGCCCGTACGACGTCGTCGAGCGTCTGCAGGATCTCCTCCAGCGGGACGCTCCGGTCGAGCCGGTGGATCTGGTAGAGGTCGACGTAGTCCATCCCCAACCGGGTCAGGCTGTTGTCCAGCTCGGTCAGGATCGCCTTGCGGGACAGGCCTCCGCCGTTCGGGTGGCCCGGACGCATCGTCCCGTGGACCTTCGTCGCGACCACCACGTCGTCACGGTCGGTGAAGTCCGCCAGGGCGCGCCCGACGATCTCCTCGCTCGACCCGGCCGAGTACACGTTGGCGGTGTCGAAGAAATTGATCCCGGCGTCCACGGCCTGCTTGATTCGTATCCGGCTCACGTCCTCGGGAAGGCTCCACGGCTGTCCGCCGCGGCCGGGTTCGCCGTACGTCATGCAACCGAGCGCGATCGGCGAGACATCCAGGCCGGTACTACCGAGCTTCACGTACTTCATCAGCAGAGAACTCCCGCGACTAGAGGTTGCCTCCAGGTTAGTTCGGGGCCGCGAGCGATCAACGCGAAGATCAGAGTGCGGACCGCCTCACTGGGGCGGCGCCTTCAGGCGGTCGAGGATGCGTTGCTCGAACTGTGCCTGGGTGGTGTCGACGTGCTGGACCATCGCGGTCCCGGCCTTGTCCGCATCACCCGCCGCGATCGCCTCCGCGATGTGCACATGCTGCTGGGCCGCGACCTCGAGCGACCCCGGCAGGCTGCCCGCGAACAGCAGCCGGTCGGACTGTTCCTTGAAGTCGCGCAACGAACTCACAGCCGCCTGGAGGAAGACGTTGCCGGACGCCTCCGCCACGGCGTCGTGGAACTCCCGGTCGTGGACCCGGAACTGTGCTTGATCGGCAGCGGCTGTCACCGATGCGTCCGCTGCCGCGCGGATCGCCTGGACCTGCGCCGGCCGGGCGAGGTTCGAGGCGAGCCGCGCGGACTCGGCCTCGACGAGCCGGCGGTGATCGAACAGCATCGCGACGTGAGCCAGGTCGGTCGGTTTGAAGTAGCCGACCTGGCTGTCCGCCTGCGGGTTGGAGGGCACGGACACATAGATGCCCGCACCCTTCCGTACTGCGACCCGCCCGACCGCCGCGAGGATCTTGATCGCCTCCCGCGTCACCGAGCGGCCGGTACCGAGGATCTCGGCCAGGCCCTTCTCGGTCGGCAGCCGATCGCCAGGCTGGAGTCCCTGCTCGGCGATGTACGCCAGCAGTCGCTCCGCGACCATCTCGTAGCCCGGCCGGTAGGTCTCGTTCATCTCAGAAGCCACCATAGATCTGTAGTTCGTAGATGCTGCCGCCGTTCCAGTTGGAGTCGGTGACGGTCAGCCGGACGTATCTTGCCGAAACCGGAGTGGTCCGGATCGACGGGTTGCGCCGCACGCTGGTGGCGACAGTGGTCCGATCGTCGAAGACCTGCCACTGGCTACCGTCCAGCGAGTACTCGAGACGGTACTTGTAACCGCGGTCCAACTCGAAGTTCGTCACGATGCTCTTCACCGGTGTCGGTGCCCCGAGGTCGACCTGCAGCCAGGACGGGTCGGGGAGTCCGAGTCCCTGCGCCCACCGGGTCGACAGGTTGCCGTCGACCGCGAGCGAACCGACGTTCGGATCGGAGTACGAGGAGACCGTGACGGGTTTGCCGACCGCGATGCCGGCCTCGGCTGGGGTGGTCACCGAGGTCGCGGGGCTCGGTGGCGAGGCGTTGAGATTCACGTCACGCGCCACGACCGTGTAGCTGTGGGTGGAAGCAGCCGCCAGGTTGTCGATCCGCAAGGCGGTGAGTGGAGTCGTGGCGATCGGCTGGCCGTCCTGATAGACGACATAGCTCGTCACGCCCGTGTTGTCGGTGCCGCTCGGCCAGCTGAGGTCGATCGTCGTCGGGAGCAGGATGTTCGCGGTCGGCTGCGGTAGCGCTGCGGGCGGTTGCGAGTCGTCGACCGGTACTGCGGCCTTCCCGTAGGCCTCGATCTCGTAGATGCTCCCGCCGTTGAAGTTGGAGCCGGTGATCGTCAGCCGCAGGTATCTGCCGCGCACGGAACCGGGCACCGAGGCGTAGTTGTCGGACTGCGTCGTCGCAGTACCGGTGTGATCCTCGAACGTGGTCCAGTCGCTGCCGTCCGGCGAGACCTCCAGCTTGTAGCGGTACCCGCTCGACAGCTCGAAGGTGGTGATCACCCCGGTCAGGTCGTACTGCGCGCCGAGGTCCACCTGCAACCACGAGGGATCGGGGAGACCGAGTCCCTGGGCCCACCGGGTCGAGAGCTTGCCGTCGACCGCGAGCGATGGGAGGTTCGGCTCGGAGTACGACGACGCCGTGACACTCTTGCCCAGGGCAAGGTCGTTCCCCGCGGGCATCGTGACGGTCGTCGCCGTGGTCCGGTGGGATTCGTTGCCCACGGCATCGCGAGCCGAGATGGTGAAGGCATAGCTCTGGCCCGGAGTGAGCCCGGTGACCCGCGCGGCCGGATCCTTGGAAGCGCTGACCAGCAACCCATTCGCGTAGACCGAGTAACCGGTGACCCCGACGGCGTCGGTGGAAGCAGGCCAGGTCAGGTCGGCGATGGTCGGGAAGCTGGTCCGCACGGTCGCCTTGCCCGGTGTCGTCGGCGCGACCCGATCCGTCGGTGCCGGCTGCGGGTCGAGATACCGGTACGCCGGTTGCAGGCCGGCGTTGTTGACGATGGAGGCGGGGAGTTGCTCGCAGCCCTGGACCAGGGTGTTGTTCGCGATCGTGGAGTCCGTGCTGTTCGCCTGGGTCAGGTAGACGGGCTGGGTGGTGAAGTTGCGCTGGGCTTCGATGTTCATGCCGTGGTTGAGGAACAGCCAGCGGGCCTGGACGTTGCAGAGCGCGTTCTGAGTGGTGGTGAAGCCCCGGCTGCCCTCGTCGTGGTAGATCGCGCCATAGGCCGGGGCGGGGGTGTCCTTGATGTAGTTGCCGGACACAACGCTGTCGGGCTGCATGCTGAGCGTGTAGATCGCGCCGCCGTCGGCCTGGTTCTTCATGATGTCGCTGATCGCGTTGTCACGGATGATGTTGTTCTTGGCCGTCGTCGGGGTGTCGTAGATCGGCACACCGGAGTTGCCCGGGTAGTTCGTGTCGCCGCCCTCGTCGGTCAGGCCCCAGCCCCAGCCGACCGAGATCCCGCTGTAGGGCAGGTCGTAGATCTTGTTGTGCTCGATCACGGTGTGCTCGGTGTAACCGGCCAGAATCGCCAGCGAACCGCTGTAGTCGGCCGCTGCCTTGGTCACCACGTTGTTGCTCACCAGGGTGTTCTTGGTGATCGCGCGGGCGTCGTCGGGGTGGTGGTCGATGACGTCGGTGCCGCCGACCTGGATCCCGGTGGCGGCCACGTCGCGAACGATGTTGCCGCGGATCGTGGTGTCCTGCGAGCCGGTGTTCAGGTTCAGTCCGACGGCACCCAGGTGGGTGAAGGTATTGCCGGTGAAGGAGATGTTCCGGCTGTAGCCGACGTTCACCGCGCCGGGCGTCTTCAGCCAGGTCAGCCGGGTCTCGTCGAAGTCGGGATGGCCGGTGCCGACGATCCGGAACCCGGCCTGTCCCTCGACCAAGCCGTCGTCACTGCTCGGGGCGAGCCAGGTCGAGTAGGAGAACGTGATCCCGCTGAAGCTGATGTCGTGCACGGGGTCGGTGATGGTGCCGGTCAAGTTCACCAGGTCCTGAACCAGCGGGATCGTCGCGGTGTCGAGGTTCTGCCCCGGCTTGGGCTTGTAGTAGAGGTCGCCGGTGCTCTTGTCGAGGTACCACTCGCCGGGGGCGTCGAGCAGTTCGTACGCGTTCTCGAGCCAGGTCGGGTTCTGGATCTCCTGGCCCTCGTGCAGGTTCGCGTTGTAGAAACACGGCTGCTGCATCGTCACCGTCGTACCGACAGCCGATTGGACCGGGCAGCGGTAGTGCATCCAGCCCCAGCGGCTGTTCACCTCGATGTCGCCCTGGTTCTTCCAGGTGACCATGCTCTGGGTGGTGTCGGTGTAGCCGGTGGCGGTCTTGGAGAAACCGGGCGGGTTCTCCGGTCCGCGGGCGCGCTGCTGGCGCTCGCCGCCGACGTAGAACTGGCGGAAGTCGACCGCGCCGACGTGGGCCTTGTAGATGCCGCGTGCCGCATCTGAGACCTGCCAACCGGTGACCGTGCGGCCGCCGTCCATCACCACCTTGGTGCCGGGCAGGGCCTGGTAGATCACCTTGTGGCCGTTGCGTCCGGAGTCCTGACTGGTCAGCTCGAACGTGTCGGTCAGGCGGTAGTCGCCGGGCAGCAGTACTACGCGGATGTCGGCGCGCTGGTTCTTCGTCAGCTTGCGGACCTGGTTCCGCGCCTGGTCGAGCGCGGTGAACGGACGGGCCAGAGTGCCGGATCCCGCCGCTTTCGCGGAGGACGATGGGGCGACGTACAGGGTGGTTGGCCCGGCGGCCTGGGCGGGGGCAGCAAGGAGGGTGGTTGGAACGAGCAGACCGGCCAGTACTGCGAGCAGCTGGCGGGTGGTGAATGGCATCGGCGGGCCAATCGATCGGAATGAATCTGAACTATTCGGTCACAGAGTGGCACGTTTGAGCGTCCTGCGGAAGATAAACCTGATCTATTTCTCCTGTCAGACTGATCCCGAGGCGATGACAACCGATCCCTTGGGCGTCCCGTATTCATCGGTGACGGGACGAGTGAGGGGAAACGGATGGCACGAAGAACGCGGGACGAGGAGTTCAGTGAGTACGTCGTGCAGCGGCGTACCCAGCTGCGGCGCATCGCGTACCTGCTCTGCGGTGACGTGCACAAGGCCGAGGACCTGGTCCAGACGGCCCTGATGAAGCTGTACCTCGCCTGGCCGCGCGTTCAGCGGGCCGGGAACGTCGATGCGTATGCGCGGCGGATCCTGGTGAACTCCGGCATCGACGAGAGCCGGCGTCCGTGGCGTCGCGAGGATCCCGGTCTGGAGGGGCTCGATCGGACCCTCGCGGAGGGCACCGCGATCGAGGACCATACGGCGCTGATGGACGCCCTGGCCTCCCTGCCGCTCGGGCAACGCCAGGTAGTGGTCCTGCGACATTTCCTCGGCATGTCCGTCGAGGAGACGGCAACGGACCTGCAGTGCAGCACCGGCACGGTGAAAAGCCAGAGCTCGCGCGCCTTGGCGCGCCTCAACGACTTGTTGGCTCCGCAGTTCGGGGCAGTAGGAGGAACGGACCGATGATCGACGAAAAGTCTTTGCAGGAACGCCTCACGGCGCTCGCGGCCCAGCAGGACGACCTGTTGCCCAGGGCACTCGACGACGACCTGGCCGCCGGTCGGCGCCGGCTCCGGCGCCGAAACGTGCTGGCCGGTGGCGGTGCCATCGGCGCAGTGGCGGCAGTCACCGTCCTCGGAGTCGGGGTGGCGGGCTGGATGTCGCCGAGCGCAGGCCCGACGGTGGAGGTGCCACCGGTGGCCGGCCAGTCCACTGCCGTGAACACCGAAGAGCCGGGAAGCGACGCGCCGGGGCCGGGCACCACCGGCGACGTCCCGGTGCCGGCGGACCAGGGGCCACCCGTGCCGGCGGCGGACGCGACCTTCAACCGGAACCTGACCGCCGCGATGTACGCACACCTCGATCCGGGCAAGGTGCATCTGGACTTCGGCTCCGGCGGCTTCACCGTCGACCGGCAGCCAGGCGCCCGGAGCGGGGGCAACCGGATCGGCTGGCGGATGCCGGGCCAGATGGGAGCCGAGGGGTACGTCGCCTTGTCGGTGCAGCCGGCCACCAGGACGCCCAGACCCTGTGGATCCACGTCCGAGCCGAGGCTGACCTGTCACTCGGTCACCTTGCCGAACGGCCGGACCGCGCAGCTCGGCCGGGCAGGCGATGCCGCGGTCGTCCTCTACCGTCAGCCGGATGGCGAGTGGATCAACGTCTCGGTGAGCACCCTGTTCGGCAACAACACCGAGATCCCGGTGCACGATCTGGGGATCACCGACCAGCAGTTGCTGGCTCTGGTCCAGGACAACCGGCTCAACCTGCCATCGCCGACCGACGACGAGCAGGCCAAGGAGAACGCGATGAAGGGCTTCAAGCCGTCCACGCAGGCCGTCCGCCAGGCGGTAGGCCGGGCCCTGAAGGGCGGAACGGTGACCTACACCTCCGCCGAGTCCGTCCCTGAGCAGCTTTCCGTTCTCCTGAAGTGGACCAAGGGTTCGCTCATGGAGACTGTCGAGGCGGGTGTCGACTCGTCCGCCACCGTCAGTCCCTGCAAGGACCAGATCGGGATCACCTGTCAGCAGGTCACGCTGCCTGATGGCCGGAAAGTGATGTACGGCGAGGGACTCGGGCAGTTCCCGGGCGGCCGGCGGTACGTCCGAGGTGTCACGTTCCTCCAGCCGGATGGTGACTCTTCCTTCGCCCGCGTCCTGTTCCCCGGAAAGGTCGCTCAGCCGGGTGGCATCACCAAGGCTCAGCTCATCACCCTGGCCACGGACACCACGCTCGACAAGTAGCAGGACGACGGCGGGTTCGACCAGGGCGCCCTGGTCGAACCCGCCGTCTCATGGCGCGGCGTTCAGCAGGTCGAGGGCGCTGTGCTGGCGGGCGGCGTCGAGTTTGTCGATCGGGCCGTACCAGCGCAGGCCGTACTGGTCCATCGCCGTCCGGTCTGCCGCGAAGGCCCGGTCGGCCTGCCTTTGCAGATAACCCGTGTACGGATGGTCCGACAGCGCGGTGTTCAGTTTGCCGAGGCCGCGGACGTGAGCGCCCTTGAAAGACGGGCCGTCACCGCCGCAGTCGCCGGACTCGCAGGGCTCCCGCAGGATTCCGTCCGCGGTGTTCAGGCTGGACGAGGTCGTCGCCGCGTCCGCGATCTGCCGGGCCGTGGTCAGGTAGGAGCTGTTGTTGGTTGCCTTCGACAACTCGGTGAGTGCCCCGAGCAACACTCCCTGGTTGTAGGTCCACGCGGTGTCGCCGTTGTTCTTGCAGGTGGACAGGTTGATGCCGTCGTTCACCAGGTGCGAGCTGTTGATCATCCCGGTCTGCTGGAACCAGGTCCAGCCGTTCTGCGCCCGCTGCAAATAGGTGGTGTCGCCCGCGATCCGGTTGTGCAGGGCCGCGCTGAGCTGGATGTAGAGCGAGTTCGAGATCGCGTTCTTGTAGGTCTTCGCCTGGCTCCACCAGACGCCACCGCCGCAGGTGTTGTCCCAGTACGCCGCCATGTGGTCAGCGTCGGCTCTCGCGGTCTGTAGGTAGCGGGACTCGCCGGTCAGGTCGTACGCGGCGACCCAGGCGAGACCCCACCAGCCGGTGTCGTCGATGTAGTCGTTGCGGAACTGGCCCTGCTGGGCGTTGAGGTTCAGGTCGTAGGTGCGGGCGATCGCGTAGCGGTAGCTGCCCATCCCGGTGACCCGGGCGTTGTCGATGATCGCGTTCAGTGCGTTCGCGGAGTTCCACCACCCGGTGGTGTCGAACAACCCGGTCGAGTAGTTGTAGAACTGCATCTGCGCGGTGGCGGCCGCGGTCCGCCGGTCTCCGGCGTTCCACGTCGTGCGCGCCCACGCAGTACAGGCGATGTCGGGGCGGTCGCCGGCCTTGCCGCAGGCGCGGAGTGCGCCGACGCCGTGGTTGTTCCAGTCGTCGACGTTGTACATCAGGGTGCGCCAGCCTGACTGACCCGCGGGGATCGCGGCGTTGCCGAGGCGGCTGCCCGATGCCCAGCTGCGGCCGCCGTCGAAGGAGCGGTCCAGCCAGACCTCGTCACCGGGGTTGCCGTTCTCGATCGAGGCCCAGCCCATCGCGTCGGTGTCGTCGAAACGCAGTCGCAGGGTCCGGCCGAAGATCGTCGCCGACACCGGGGAACGGTCGCCGGGGGACAGCGCCGGGTCGCGGGCGTCGCAGTACTTGTTGCAAATGGTCGCCTGGGTCTCCATGGTCACCGCCGGAGTACTGGGAGGAGGAGGTGGAGCCCCGAGTGGGGCGGACAGCGTGGTCACGAGGGCTGCGGAAACGAGGGCGGCGATCATCGGGATCTCCCCTGGGGCGGTAGGAAGAGAAACGTTTCCAAGCGACCGTACGGCGCGGTCCGTGACGGGGTCAACACGTCAGGTGAGCGAGGAAGGGGGAAAACGCCGGGCAAGCTAACTATTGACCCGGTTTGTGCATCGTCTTAGCGTGCGGCCCGTGCCGCAGCTGCCGCTGAGAGATCTGGGGAGAGCTGGATGACTGTCCGCCTGAGCATCCGTCGACCGACGGCCCAGGTGCTCGCGCTGGTCCTGACCTGTGGCGTTGCCGGACTGTTCGCCGCGGTCGTGCCTGGACCAGCCTCGGCGATCGGCGGACCGAGCGACGTGCACACCTATCTGGAGGATCCGGCCAGGGTCGCCGAGGGACAGGTCGCACCCCACACCAGGCTCTGGCCGTACGCCGATGACGCGTCCGCCGTCCGCGCAGGTGATTCGCCGTACGTCCGGTCCCTCGACGGTCCGTGGCTGTTCAAGCTGGTGGACAAACCGTCCGCGGTGCCGCCGGGGTACCAGGCGCCGGGGTTCGACACCGCCGGCTGGTCGACCGTGCAGGTGCCGCACACCTGGCAGAGCGACTTCCTCGACCATCCGATGTTCCGGAACATCCCGGAGGAGGTCTGGCCCGACGCGCCGCCGAAGGTGCCGCGGGACGTCAACCCGACCGGCGCCTATCTGAAGTCGTTCACCATCCCCGCGGGTGAGGCGAGCCGACGGCAGCTGATCCGTTTCGAGGGAGTCACCAGCGGCTACTTCGTCTGGGTCAACGGCAAGTACGCCGGGTATGACCAGGGCGGCTACAGTCCGGCCGAGTTCGACGTCACCAAGCTGGTGAAGTCCGGGCGGAACACCCTTGCCGTCCAGGTGCATCGCTGGGGCTCCGGGTCCTATCTGGAGGACTACGACCAGTGGCGGTACGCCGGGATCTTCCGCGACGTCTATTCGTACTCGGTGCCGCAGGCAAGGATCCAGGATGCCTACATAACAACGGATCTCGATGTGTCCTACCAGGATGCGACGCTTGCCGTCGACACCGAACTCGCCGGCATCGACGGGACGTACTCGGTTGCGGCAACGCTGCGAGATCCACAGGGCCGGACCGTCACCACGCTGACGGGCACGACCGAGTCGTCTGCGCTGAAGCTCACCGGAGTGGTCCGGGATCCGGCGCTTTGGTCCGACGAGACGCCCACGCTCTACAGTCTGGTCCTCGCCCTCACCGCTCCGAACGGCAAGGTTGTGCATCGGACCAGCCAGCGGGTCGGGTTCCGCGAGCTCGAGGTCAAGGACAAACAGGTCCTGTTGAACGGCAAACGCATCCTCTTCCGTGGGGTGAACCGGGCCGAGACGGATCCGGGGACCGGGCGGCACGTCACCCGCGAGGCGATGGAGAAGGACGTGAAGCTGATGAAACAGTTGCACGTCAACGCGGTCCGGACCTCGCATTACGAGAGTGATCCGTACTGGTACGAGCTCGCTGATCGCTACGGCCTGCTGATCGACGACGAGGTCGATATCGAAACGCATGCCCACGAGGCATGCCCGTCGGCCTGCCTCGCAGACAAGCCGGAATGGCAGGCGGCGTACCACGATCGCTTCGAGGCAATGGTGGAGCGGGACAAGAACCATCCGAGCGTCGTGTTCTGGGACACCGGCAACGAAGCCGGACTCGGTGCCGCCCACTACGCGATGGCCGAGTGGGCGGACGCCAACGAGCCCACCCGTCTGCTCTACCACCAGTCGAACAGTCCCGACGGCGATGCGCCGTACGCGGATGTCGCGGGACCTCGCTATCCCACGCCGGCGGCTCTGGAGAACAAGGCGAAGACGTTCACCAAGCCGATCGTGATGGGTGAGTATGCGCACGCTATGGGCAACGGTCTGGGCAATTTCGACCAGTTCTGGGCGCTGGCCCGCAAGTACCCGTCGATGCAGGGTGGGTTCATCTGGGACTGGGCCGAGCAGAACCTCGAGCAGCCGCTGATCACCACACCCGACGCGTCGCCACAGGGTGTGCAGGCCTTCTTCGTCGGCAAACCGGGGTTGGCCGCAGGGCATCAGGGCAGGGCGGTCGAGCTGTCCAGCCTGGACGACTTCGTCGATGTGTTCCGTGATCCCGCACTCGATGTCGCGGGCGCGCTCACTCTCGACGCCTGGGTGAAGCCGGCGAGTTGGACGGGGTCGCTGCCGATCCTCACCAAGGGTCAGCAGTACGCGCTGCAACAGCCGAACGCTTCCACGCTCGAATTCCGCGTCACCCTGAACGGCCAACAGAAGGCGGTCACTGCCACGGTCCCACCTGACTGGCTGAACACCTGGCATCGCGTCACCGGCACGTACGACGGATCCTCGCTGACCCTGTACGTCGACGGCCGGCAGGCGGCGCAATCCGCAGCCACTGGCGTGATCGAGCCGGGCGTCTGGGAGGTGAACGTGGGCCGCAACGCGCAGACGCAGCAGGACCAGACGAGGAGCCGCCTTGCTCACGGCGCTTTCGACCAGGTCAGGATCTTGCCTCGGGCAATCACTGCCGACGAGCTCGCGGACGGAGTGGAGACCAAGCAGGAAGCGGTGCTCGCGCTCGACTTCGACGAGACCGCCGACGCCGGCCGGTTCCCGAGTCTGGGCATCAGCGTCTCGGGCACTGATGGCCTGGTCGGGACCGACCGGTACCTCCAGCCGGAGACGGCGGAGTTGGCGTGGGCGCAGTCGCCCCTGCGGTTCTCTTCGTCGAGTCCTGGGATCGTCACCGTGCTGAACGAGCAGCAGTTCGCTCCGCTCACCTTCGACCTAAGGTGGTCAGTCAAGGAAGCCGGCAAGGTGCTCCGGGAGGGCACGATGCCGCTGACTCTCGCGCCAGGTAGTCAGCGCACGCTGCATTTGCCCGTCGCGATCGCCAATCCTCGCTCGCTCGAGCGGTTCCTCGATCTGGATGCCGCGAGCCCCGGCGGGTTGCTGCAGCGGGATCAGTTCCTGCTGGGCGGCACTGTGGTGGATGGTGTCGGTCGGGTGCTGGGGAAGCCGGCGGTGGCGGTCGACGCTCAGAAGATCGTTGTCTCTGGTAATGAGTTCCGCTACACCTTCTTCGGTGGAGAGCTGACCTCACTGGTTGCGCGTGGCAAGGAGCTGTTGAAGCGCGGACCCGAGCTGGACGTCTGGCGGCCACCTACCTCGAACGAGACCTACGACTGGGGCACTGCGGATCGTCAAGTATGGAACGCGATCGGGCTCGATCGGCTGCAGACGACGTTCGGTGCGACCCAGGTCTCGACTCTTCCCGACGGGCGGATCCAGGTGGTGGTTCCGAGCGTCGCGGCGGCTCCCGGCCATGCTGACGAGTTGTCGTTCTCCCAAACGATGACGTACACCGTCGACGCCGCAGGAACGATCACCCTTGCGCACCAGGTGACACCGAGGGGCAGCAAACTGACCACCTTGCCCTACCTACCGCGAGTCGGCTTCTCTCTCCAGGTACCAGATTCGTTGAGCCGCTTCGCGTACTACGGACGCGGGCCCGAGGAGAGCTACAACGACCGGGCTTCCGGGACCCGGATCGACGTCTTCCGAAGCAGCGTGGAGGAGCAGTACGTGCGGTACTCCCGGCCGCAGGCGTACGGGAACCACACGGACACGCGCTGGACGAGTCTGTCGGATTCACGCAACGGACTACTTGTCGCCGCCTCGCCGGGAGACTCGGTCGACGTCAGCGTTACGCAGTACGACCGGCTGGATCGGGCGGAGTACGACTTCCAGTTGCCCCTGGTTCGCAACGACGGTTGGGTGACGCTTCATGTGGAGGACGCCGAGACGGGGATGGGGGAGACCCCGAACGGCGTCCAACCGCCGTACCGGATCGAACCGACCCAACCCCACTCGTACGCCGTCACGCTGCGCCCACTCTCATCGCCCGAAGCTGCAACTGGCACCCCGGGGAGCTAGCCGGCGGTGGCGAGGAGGGATACGAGGATCAGGACCGCCAGCAGGGCGGTGACGGTGATCGTGACGGCTCGGCCGCGGGCTTTCCGTCGCATCAGGTCAGTCGGGGCGAGGCGGACCGAGCAGGGATCGAAGACGAAGGCGTCCAGTGGGGGCCCGCCGGCGGGGTTCTCGTCGATCGCGGCGGCCTCGGCGATCGCAGCCTTCGGGTGCTGGACTCCCATCACGCGGAGCTGGAGCTCGGCGACTCCGACTGGCAGATGTTCTGCGCGAACCAGGGCCCAGGCGGCCCGTGCCTCGGGAGAGAGGCTGCTGAGCGCCTGGTCGAGGGCGAGATCGTCCGCGGCCCCCGAATCCGGGAACAGCCGGATTCCCCAGACCTGCGGCAACAACCGCACCGGAGTACGGCCGTGGGCCTGTTTGACCGCGCCCTGCACCACGCGGCGCCGGACGAAGTCACCGGCGTCGGTCTCACCGGCCAGTTGCCGTTCGAGTCGCCGCTGAGTCGATGCCGATCCCACCCCAGACGCCGGCAGCGCACGCTGAACGACGCCGTGCGCAGCCAGGATCCGCCGGTGCCGCCCGAGCGACGGCGGCAGGATCAGGTAGGCGAGCCGCACCAGCGCGGAGTACTGCGTCAGCAGCGCCGACTCGACATCGGCCGGGCTGACCGTGGTCACGCGCTCGGGCAGAATCTGGATGTCGTACATGACGGGCTCGCTGCTCCTCGGACCGGACCGAACTTCCACCGACGTTCAACGAGCGACGCCCCCCCTCGGTCACACGGCCACCGGATCGTCCGGGCGGCGTCACTGGGTGTAGTGGCGGTTATCCTCGGGCTCGTGAGCAGCACAAGTGAGACTGACGGGGTCCAGCCCAGCGCCGATGCGGTCACCGGCCAGTGGGACGGGGTCGATGTGAACTTCGGCGAGGAAGGCGGCCGGCTCACGTACGGCAGCTACCTGCGGCTGGGACAGCTGCTCGACCAGCAGAGGCTGGAGTCGGACCCGCCCGCGCACGACGAACTGCTGTTCATCACCATCCACCAGGTCTACGAGCTCTGGTTCAAGCAGGTGCTGCACGAGATGACAGCATCCCGGGATGCGATGCTGACCGGCCAGCTCTGGCTGGCGCAGCACCTGCTCCGCCGGGTACACACCATCGAGCGCACGCTGACCCAGCAGGTCGACATCCTCGAGACGATGACTCCGCAGGACTTCGGGGAGTTCCGGCATCGGTTGTCGCCGGCAAGCGGGTTCCAGTCGGTGCAGTTCCGGGAGATCGAGTTCCTGTCGGGCGCGAAGGATCCGTCGTTCGTGAAGCGGTTCCGGGGGCTGAGCGAGGCGGAGAAGCTCCGGATCGAGCAGCGCTTGTCAGAGCCGACTCTGTGGGATGCCTATCTGGTGGTGCTCGAGGAGGCAGGCTTCTCCACCGCTTCCGAGGACGACATCCGGAAGGCGCTGCAGACGGTGGCGGGCGACCGCAGCCAGTACGGCGCGGCCTGGGAACTGGCGGAGGCGCTGCTGCAGCACGACGAGCTCGCGGCTGCCTGGCGAGCCCGCCATGTGGTGATGGTCGAGCGCATGATCGGCACCAAACCAGGCACCGGCGGCTCCTCCGGCGCCGGCTACCTCCGCAGCCGCCTCGAACTCCGCTACTACCCCCTCCTCTGGAACCTCCGCACCAGCCTCTGAACGGCGTTGGCGAGGGGCGTTCACCACGCCACGGGTAGCGGGGTTGGACCCCACCGGTCGGCGACAAGCCGCACGGTGGGTGCTGCTACTCGTCGATCGGACGGTTGAGGGTGTCGAGGAGTCGGGTGAGGACGGCCTCGGGGTTCTGGGTCCAGTCGGTGGTGAGGACGTGATGGACCCGCCAGCCGGTGGTCGTGAGGGCTCTCGGGTGGGTGGTCAGGCGCTCGAGCAACGAATCGGACGCCAGCCGCGCAGGAGTGTCAACCAGCACAGCCAACCGATGCCCGCTGTCCCCAGGCAGCCGCACCGCCAGATCGCACCGGAACACCGACTCACCCACCGAGCTCTCCACCACCACCCCAAGCCCCCGCAACCCCTCAGCAACCTGCTCCACCACCGCAGCCCTCACCCCACCCGACCGAACAACTGCTGCGTTGGCTGATACCACTCCGCTTTCCCTTTGGGCGGCGGGGAGGTCGCCTCGGGAGATGGCGTTGGCGTAGGTGAGGAAGCGGCGGAGGGTGTTGGCGCCGTCGTTGTAGGTGTTGGTGATCGCGTCCGGCTCGATGCTCGCGACCACCACCATGTGACGACGAGCGCGGCTGAAGATCACGTTCAGCCGCTTCTCACCACCAGCCGTGTTGATCGGGCCGAAGTTCATCAGCATCCGCCCGTCCGGCCCGGCCGCGTAGCAGACGCTCATGATCACGATGTCGCGTTCGTCGCCCTGCACGTTCTCCAGGTTCTTCACGAACAGCCCGGCGTCCTGCTCATCCCGGGTCCGGACCTGCTCGGCCTCGTACCGCGCGCCGAACTCCGGATCCGCCTCTCCCAGTTCGTCCAGCGCCCGTTCGATCTCGCCCTGCTGTGCCTCGGAGAATGCGACGACGCCGATACTCCGGCCGGTCTCGCGACCGAGCAGTTCCCGGACCAGCCCGGCGATCCACCTCGCCTCGGCGGGATTGGTACGCCGTACGTAGACCCCGTCGACCAGCCGCACCGACGTGATGCTGCCCGCCAGCACGCTGTCGCAGACCTCGCCGATCGCGGGGGAGTCGGAGCGCAACGTCCACGGCGGCGCGGTGTGCGCGGGGAGCCGGTCCGGGATCGTCGCCAGCCGTCCCTGGTAGAACGCCGCGTTGCTGAACGAGATCAACGCCTCCGACCGGCTGCGGTAGTGCCAGGTCAACATGGTCGACGCCAGCCGCAGCGCGCTGATCGCCAGGAAACTGTCGTCCGTCAGCGCGATCCCGACCTGCTCGGCCTCGGCATCGGCGGCGACCTCGTCGTCCAGCTCGACGCGCTGGACCCGGAAGTACTGCGTCGGCGGCAACTGCATCTGGTCACCGACCACGATCACCTGCGGCGCCCGGTGCAGCGCCGGAATCGCCTCCTCGACCGGGATCTGACTGGCCTCGTCATAGATCACCACATCGAAGCTCGTTGTCAAAGGCAACGTATCCGACACCGACGACGGACTCATCAGCCAGATCGGCCGCAGCCGCGACACCACCTCGCCGCGCGCGCCCGAGGCGAGGTCGCGGATCGACTTGTAGCGCATCACCTTGCCGAACTCGTGCTCCAGTTCGCGCCGCCCCGCGCTGAAGTTCTTCTTCCGCGCGCGATCCTCCGACGACATCCCGGTGACGCTCGCCTCGGAATGCGCGAGCTCACCCAGGAACCGCCGGCGAACTCCCGCGACGACTACCTCCGCGTTGAGCGTCGTCAGTTCGTCGTACACCAGACTCAGCTCGCCGACGATCGAGTCCAGCCGCGCGGACGTGAGCTGCAACGGCGCCGCTACCCGTGAACGCTCCCAGTGCAACGAACAAACGGCGTACTCGAGCTGCTCCGGTGTCGCCTCCATTCGCCGTACGGCGGTCTGAACCGGCGAAGGCGCTTCGTTGAGCTCACGCATCGCAGGGATCAACCGCTGGATCGCCGGAACCAATCCAGGCGACGACAACGCCTCAGTGATCCCCAGTACTCCGCTCAGCGGGAGATCTGGTTCCAGCAGGAACCCCTGATTCGAACTCTCGGCCTCGTCGAGCGCGGCCGCAACCTTGGCGAAGGCGACCGCGGCCCCGGCATCCGCCACGACGGCGGCACACCAGTCCACGAGCGCAGGGTCTTGCGCGAACTGCTGAATCCGTCGCACGAGCCCGACCGGATCGTCCGTCCCCCAGACGCGCCCAACCTCCTCCGCGCTGAGTTTCACCGCGGCGGAGGCATCGTGCGCGGCGACCAAGGTGGTCAGGATCTCGGTCACCGACGGCCGAACCGCTCGGTCGGAGGTGTCGAAGCGCGACCTGACCAGTGCCTTCACTCTTCGCCAATCGCCGCTCAGGAAAGCGAGCAGACCGCCTTCCTTGCCTTGCGCAACAGTCAGCGCGGACCGGCCGTCGGCAGCCGACAGCGGCTCCGACCACCCGGCGGCGACCTCCCAGGCTGCTCCCTCGGCGGCGACCAAGGTTTGATGCGCCGCGGCGGCAACCTGCAGCCGATGAGCGGCGGGTGAGCTGGTGTCGATCGCAGCACCGAGACCCCGCTCTGCCAAGGGGCGGAGCGTCACGCCGAGCTCGCCGAGCCTGCGGATCTCTGCCAACCTGTCGACCTCGCCAGCGGAGGCGCTGCCGAGCGCGTCGGCCACGGCAGTCCATTTGTCGCGCAGCTTGGCCGCGCGAACCTGGATCTCCGCGTCCGCAGCCGGAGCGGACCAGATCCCCGGGGCGACGAAAGCGAGCGGACTGCGCGCCAGCAGACCGCCACTCGCCGGACCCGCCTCGGCCCGCGTCTCCGCCAC
>NZ_DASRXP010000030.1:0-4430 GCF_035687465.1 Kribbella sp. | reverse complement strand
CGAATTCGCGGGTGACCACCTGCACCCAGCCCATGATCGCGTTGATGCCCTGCCCGTGGTACCGCAGCGTCGCAGTACAGATCGGGAAGCCGCGGAAGGACTCGACGTGGAGGTCGGGGACGACGAGTTGGTGGCCGGACGCCCAGGGGTCCTCGTTGGGCAGGACGCGGATGTTGATCAGGCCGCGTTGTCCACGGACCTCGAACGGGACCGACAACTCTCGTCGCATCAGCTCTCCTCTTGCGGTTTCAAGCAATTCTCCAACCAGGACAAAGGATTCGGCGAAGACGACTACCGGGTTCCGCGGGGTTGTGTACTTGCGGTGACGGGAGCATGGTGGAACCGAGCAGTGATCCTTGGGGGCAGCCTGCTCGGTGGGGGAAGACGGTAGTCCGTCTTCTGCGAAGTACGTGGGTCTGGGGGATCTGGGAAGCGTCTCGTTCGGCAACGAGGGCACGCGGGTATGAGCCGCGGCCGGTTCCGTCCTGCTCATCGCCCCTGTCCACGCAAGGGGGAGAGATGCCGAGAAAGGCCAACGGGAGAGCGGGGAAGGCGAACCAGGCCGGACAGCAGATGCCGGGTGGCGGGATGTCGTCCGGCGGGATGTCGGCGATGTCGGCGAACGGCGCGCCGGACATCAGGATGATGTCGGGCTCGACCGGCGGCGGCTCGGGCGGCATGAGCGGATCCGGCGGTATGGGCGGATCCGGCGGTTCCGGTGGTATGGGCGGTTCCGGTGGATCGGGCGGTATGAGCGGGCCCGATCGGACCCAGGAGCAGCCGACTCGACGCAACTGCGGCGTGATGGACGTCCACCGCCGGCTGTTGACGACCTCGCCGGGGTACGCCGCCGCCAGGTCCGCGATCGAGAACGCGACGACACAGTACGTCGCCCGCGAGCAACGTTTTGCGGGAGTCGCGCAGATCCCCGTCGTCGTCCACGTCGTCTTCAACACCCCCACGCAGAACATCTCCCAGGCGCAGATCGACAGCCAGCTCGAAGTCCTCAACCAGGACTTCCGCGCCACCAACCCCGACATCGGATTCGTCCCCGCGCCGTTCACCGGCCTGGTCGCGGACTCCCGGATCGAGTTCTACCTCGCCACCGAGGACCCGAACGGCAACCCGACCACCGGCGTCACCCGGACGCAGACCACGCGAACGTCCTTCAGCACCGACGACGCGGTGAAATCCTCCGCGACCGGCGGCATCGACCCCTGGCCGACCGACCGCTACCTGAACGTCTGGGTCGCGCAGCTCGGTGGCGGCCTGCTCGGGTACGCACAGTTCCCCGGCGGACCGGCTGACACCGACGGCGTCGTGATCCTGCACAGCGGCTTCGGCACCAACGGAACCGCCGCCGCGCCGTTCGACCTCGGCCGGACCACCACGCACGAGATCGGCCACTTCCTGAACCTGTTCCACATCTGGGGCGATGACGGTAGCGGCTGCAGCGGCAGTGACGAGGTCGCTGACACGCCGAACCAGGGCGGCCCCAACTTCGGCGTACCGACGTTCCCGAAGACGTCGTGCAGCAACGGGCCGAACGGCGACCTGTTCGTCAACTACATGGACTACACCGACGACCGCGGCATGGTGATGTTCACCAACGACCAGGTCGCGCGGATGGAGGCCTGTCTCGACCAGGTCCGGCCGACCCTGATGCACGACCACGCGACAGCCGGTGCGCCGGAACCGGCCGGCCCCGTGGTCTCGTGGGGCGAGAACCGGCTGGACGCTTTCGTGCTCGGCACCGACCGGGCGATGTACCACAAATGGTGGGACGGAGCGTCCTGGGGACCCTCCGTCGGCGGTTACGAATACATGGGTGGTGTCTGTATGAGTGCTCCTGAAGTCGCGTCCTGGGGCGAAGGTCGGCTCGACGCGTTCGTGCTCGGAACCGACCACGGGCTCTACCACAAGTGGTACGACGCCGGCTGGGGTCCGTCGGTCACCGGCTACGAGTCCCTCGGTGGGATCTGCACGAGCCCGCCACGGGTGGCGACGTGGGGTTCCGATCGATTGGACGTCTTCGTCCTCGGCACGGATCGTGCGCTGTACCACAAGTGGTACGACGGGTCGGGCTGGTCGACGGACTTCGAGTACCTCGGCGGGATCTGCATGAGCCCACCGGAAGTGGTTGCCTGGGGCCCCGATCGACTGGACGTCTTCGTCCTCGGCACCGACAACGCGGTCTACCACAAGTGGTGGGACGGCTCCGCATGGTCGGGCTTCGAGGGTCTCGGCGGGGTCTGCGCCAGTCCCCCGAAGGTCGTCGCCTGGGGTCCGAACCGGCTCGACCTGTTCGTGATCGGCACCGACTCCGCGCTCTACCACAAGTGGTACGACGGATCCGGCTGGTCGGCGGACTGGGAGTACCTGGGCGGCACCTGCACGACGGCGCCGTCCGTGGTCTCGTGGGACGAGAACCGGCTCGATGTCTTCGTGATCGGCACCGACTCTGCGCTGTACCACAAGTGGTACGACGGATCCGGCTGGTCGGCGGACTGGGAGTACATGGGCGGTGTCTGCGTCGAGGAGCCTCGGGTCAACTCGTGGGGCCCGGACCGGCTCGATGTGTTCGTGATCGGAACCGACGGTGGGCTCTACCACAAGTGGTGGAACGGGTCGGCCTGGGGACCGTCGCTGACCGGGTACGAACCGCTCGGCGGCATCATCAGTGACTTCAAGGTCACCGTGCCACCCACCGAACAGATGCCGATGGCAATGACCGGACAGGCGGTGCACAACTGAACACCCAGCAGGTGCTCGGCCGATGGACGCACTCCTACGAGGAGGACCACGACGGGATCACCGTCTATCGCCGCGAGGACTTCACCTTCCCGCCGGCCCGCGCCCGGCGGGGGGTGGAGTTCCGCCCGGACGGGACCTTCGTGGAGTGGGTGATCGGCCGCGCCGACGCCCCGGAAGGCCGGACCGGCCGCTGGCAGCCCTCCGGCGTGATCACCCGGGCCGGCGGTATGCCGGGCTCGGTCCGGGTGGTCGCCGCCGAGCCCGATCGCCTCGAACTCGCCTGGCAGGAGTGAACATGCTAGTTGGACTGACATGAAGGCTTCACCTGTCCGCTACCTCGTCGTGCGGACCGCCGACGCCGTCTCCGGCGCCGACTCCGCCCGCTTCGGCGACAAGACGATGCTGTGGGTCCCGGCCGACGAGCGACTCGGCCGGGCCTCCCGTACTGCGCCCGGCCTGCTCCTGGTCACCCAGGTCGGCCGCACCTTCCAGGACGAACACCCTGACGTCACTCCCCTGCTGGACCACGGGCGCCACCTGGTGATCTCAGCCGCCGACAAACCCCGCCGCAGGTCGAACCACTGCTGGCGGGTCGAACCTCTCCGGCCCGGAGCCACCGTTGTCGACGTACCGGAGGTCCAACCACAGCGAGTCGACGCGGAGGTGGCGAATCTGGTTGCGCAGTTGTCGCCGACGTCGTACGAGGCGGACCTGACCTGGCTCGCCAGTCTGCCGACGCGGCACTCGCTCAGCGCGTCGTTCACCGCCGCCGTGGACTTCGCCGCCGCCCGGATGGTTGCCATGGGCTACGGAGTCACCCGTACGCCGATCACGGTGGGCGCGGGTCATTCGGAGAACCTGATCGGGGACCGGCCTGGTTCGGGGCCCGAGCCGCGGGCGCTCGTGGTGATCACCGCGCACCTGGATTCCATCAACCAGGCCGGTGGTCCGGGAGCCAGTGCTCCCGGCGCCGACGACAACGCGAGCGGCTCCGCCGGAGTACTGGAGCTCGCTCGACTGATCGCCACGCGCAGTTGGCAGAACGACGTACGGCTGATCCTGTTCGGCGGCGAGGAGGAGGGGCTGCACGGGAGCAAGCAGTACGTCGCGTCGCTGCCGCCTGCCGAGCGAGCGCGGATCCGCGCGGTGCTCAACATGGACATGATCGCAAGCAAGAACACCGCGATCCCGACCGTCTTGCTGGAAGGTGCCACGGTGTCATCCGGCCAGATGGCGGACCTGGCCGCGGCGGCCGCGAGCTACACCGGGCTGACGGTCGAGACGTCGCTGAATCCATTCGCCAGCGACCATGTGCCGTTCATCAACGCGGGCATTCCCGCGGTCCTGACGATCGAGGGCGCGGACAGCGCGAACGGGCACATCCACTCAGCCCAGGACACGCTGAACTTCCTCGACTGGTCGCTCGCTGCCGAGATCCTGCGCATGAACGTAGCCGCCCTGGCCGGCTGGCTGGGCGCGATCGCGGCCCCGTCCCGGCGCCCACGACCAGCAGGTTCGGTGGTCTCCTGGGGACCGGACCGCCTCGACGTCTTCGTGGTCGGCCCAGATCGCGCCCTCCACCACAAACACTGGGACGGCACCACCTGGCATGACTTCGAAACCCTGGGAGGCGTCATCACCTAACGCTCGTTACGTCCGAAGAACCCGGGGTCCTG
>NZ_DASRXP010000029.1:0-13253 GCF_035687465.1 Kribbella sp. | reverse complement strand
CGGCTCACACGTCAGCGCGGATCCGCGTAGCTGCGTCCTTCCCTGGTCGACGTGGTGGGTGTCAAGGGTCGAACTTGTTCGAGCCCGAAGGGCCGCGAAGCGCCCTTGATACCCAGTACGTCGACTAGCACACTCCCGCAGCGGAGACCGCGCAACCACACTGCCAATGCCCCGGCGCAACCGCATCACCAATGCAAACGACGCACCACATCACCACTGCCCCGCGAATCACCCGAACGTGTTGGTGGTTGGTTTGTTCAGAGCGACACAGGCACGCTGATTCGGTCGGCGTGGGCGTAGACGTTCATGGAGCCGTTGCGGATGAAGCCGGCCAGGGTGAGGCCGCATTCGTCTGCCAGTTCGACGGCCAACGAGGATGGGGCCGAGACTGCGCCGAGTACGGGGATTCCTGCCATCACTGCCTTCTGGGCGAGCTCGAAGGACGTGCGGCCCGACACCACGAGGACGCAGCCGCGGGCGGGGATCATTCCGCCCAGCAGAGCCCAGCCGATCACCTTGTCGACGGCGTTGTGCCGGCCGACGTCTTCGCGGACCACGAGTAGTTCGCCCGTCGCAGTGAACAGTCCAGCTGCATGCAGACCGCCCGTGCGGTCGAACACTTCCTGCTTCTCACGCAGTGCGTCCGGCAACGACGCCAGTACTGCGAGTGGCACGCGGACCGGGTCATCCGCAGGGGAGAAGCGGGTCTTCAACTTGATGGCATCGAGCGAGGCTTTCCCGCAGACTCCACAGGACGAGGTCGTGTAGAAGTTGCGTTCGACCCCGGTCTCCGGAGACGGCACACCTGGAGCCAGGCCGAGGTCCAGCACGTTGTAGGTATTACGACCCTCGTCGTCGCGGGAGTCGCAGTACCGGGCGTCGCGGATGTCGTCGGGGCTGCCGATCACGCCCTCGGTGTGCAGGAATCCGTGCGCCAGTTCGACGTCGTGCCCTGGCGTCCGCATCGTCACTGCGAGTGGGCGTCCGTCGACGCGGATCTCCAGTGGTTCTTCCACCGCGATCGAGTCCGGCCGCTTGCGTTCGCCGTCCGGGCCGAGGCGCAGTACGGGCTTGCGTGCGATCAGACGTCCCATGGTCGGGCTCCCGGGTCGAGGGGCAACAGCCGCGCGGCGATCGCCTCCGCAGGTCCTGGGTCGACCACTGCCAACGCGTCCGCACCTGCAGCGCCGCGCAGCATCGCCGAACCCTCGTGCCCCACCAACGTTACGCCCTGGGGCCCAACGCGGACGGGGATGAGCCTGGTGCTGTGCGGGTGGCACGCCAGCCCGCCGGGCAGAGTCGCCACCGGCAACTTGAGCAGCTTCTCGCCCCGGAGCCGCTGCAGCGCGGCGGCGCCGAGAGTCAGGAACGCCGTCAACGCGGCGAGTGGATTCCCCGGCAGACCGAGCACCAGGCGGCCGTCGTCGAACCGCGCCAGCGCTTGCGGATGCCCAGGGCGGCAGGCGACGCCGTCGATGAGTAACTCAGCGCCAAGCGCCGACAACGCCGCTCGCAGGTGGTCCGCCGGACCGGAGGCGGAGGAACCGGACACCAGAATGAGGTCCGCCTGGGTCGTCGTCAGTGAGTCGATCAGCGCGGCGCGTGAGTCAGGCAGGTGGACGACGGGAGCAGCGTTGGCGCCGGCGCGCGCGATCAGGCCCGGCAGCATCGGGCCGATCGCGTCCCGTACCCGGCCGGGACCGGAGGCGCCGCGGTGGACGAGTTCGTCACCTGTCACCAAGGCGGCTACCAGCGGCCGAGGGATCACGGTGAGCCGGTCGAGGCCGAGTGCGGCGGCCAGTCCCACTACCTGCGGTTCGATCACCACGCCCGCGCGCAGAACGGTCTCCCCGGCAGCGCACTCTTCCCCAGCACGCCTGATGTGCCGACCGGATTCAACCAGGCCGACGAGCTGGACGTCCGTACGAGTCGCATCCTCATCAGGCAGGACCGCGGTCGTCCCCGGCGGTACGGCGGCTCCTGTCACGATGCTGCACGCTTCACCGTCCGCAAGCGGTCCGGCTAGCTCCGAGTTCGCCCGCACGGTCCCGACCAGCTGCCACGGTCCAGCACCCCGTACTGCGTAGCCGTCCATAGCAGCGCGATCCACAGGCGGAACCGCAGCCGGGGCAACAAGCGGAGTCGCCAACACGCACCCAAGAGCCTCCGCAAGCACAACCGACCGCGCCCGCAACGGCACCGCCGCCGCATGCGCCAACTCCCGCGCCACATCCCACGGCAACGCCCCAGCGGCATGCCGCCGCAGCCCAGCCACCTGATTCATCCACCCACCGCCCGCACTCCAGCCACCCGCCGCACCTCGCCCGCCAAGCGCAGAGCAGCTGCGCGCAGCGCTCTGCCCGCTGGCTGGCGGACAGCTCCCTGCATCACCGGCCGCCACACCTCGCCCGCCGGCCGCGTGCCGGTTGTCTGGATCACTGGGCGGCCGGGCGGAGTTGTTCGGCTGCTAGGGCGGCTACTGGGTCTAGGTCTTCGTTGCCGGCGTCGACGGCTTCGAGGAGGGCTTTCTTCATGCGGGGGTCCCAGACCGCGCGGATGTGGTTGGCGATCGCCGTTGCCGCGTCGGCCGGTGGACGATGGGCGAACTGGCGCGCGATCTCGTTCGCCAGGCGCACCTGCGGCGGGAGCAGCGTCGCGCTCATCAGTTGCCCACCGCAACGGTCGCGGGTTCTTCCTTCGCCGCCGACGGCTCCACCACCAGATCCACCTGGACCGCGGTGACCTTGTACTCCGGGCAGTTGGTCGCCCAGTCGGAGTTGTCCGTGGTGATCACGTTCGCGCCCGTCACCGGGTGGTGGAACGTGGTGTAGCAGACCCCGACCGGCATCCGCTCGGACAGCACCGCCCGCAACGTGGTCCGCCCGACCCGGCTGGACAGCGCGACCATGTCGTCGTTCTCGATCCCGCGCACCTCGGCGTCGTGCGGGTGCAGTTCGAGGATGTCCTCGGGGTGCCACGCGACGTTCGCCGTACGACGCGTCTGCGCGCCGACGTTGTACTGCGACAGGATCCTTCCCGTGGTCAGGATCAACGGGTACTTCCGGGTGGACCGCTCGGTCGTCGGCACGTACATCGTCTCCATGAACCGGCCCTTGCCGCGGGTGAACTCCTCGGAGTGCATGATCGGCGTCCCGTTCGGCGCCTCGAGGTTGCACGGCCACTGCACCGAACCGACCTTGTCCAGGTGGTCGAACGACACCCCGGCGAAGGTCGGCGTGGTGATGGCGATCTCGTCCATGATCTGCGACGCCGAGTCGTAGTGCATCGGGTAGCCCATCGCCTGGGAGATCTCACAGATGATCTCCCACTCCTGCTTGCCGGTCATCGGTGCCATCACCGGGCGGACCCGGTTGATCCGCCGCTCCGCGTTGGTGAAGGTGCCGTCCTTCTCCAGGAACGACGTCCCCGGCAGCAGCACGTGCGCGAACTTGGCCGTCTCGTTCTCGAACAGGTCCTGGACAACGACAAGGTCCAGTGCAGCCAAGGCCGCGTGCACGTGCTGGATGTTCGGGTCGGACTGCGCGATGTCCTCCCCTTGCACGAACAACGCGCGGAACGACCCGTCGATCGCGGCGTCGAACATGTTCGGGATCCGCAGTCCCGGCTCGTTCAGGATCGGCGTACCCCAGAGCTGTTCGTAGACGTCCCGGGCGCCGTCGTCGGAGACGTGGCGGTAGCCCGGCAGTTCGTGCGGGAACGAGCCCATGTCGCAGGAGCCCTGCACGTTGTTCTGGCCGCGCAGCGGGTTCACTCCGACGCCACGGCGGCCGATGTTGCCGGTCGCCATCGCCAGGTTCGCCATACCCATCACAGTGGTCGAGCCCTGGCTGTGCTCGGTCACACCGAGGCCGTAGTAGATCGCGCCGTTGCCGCCCGTCGCGTACAGCCGGGCCGCCGCGCGCATCTCCTCGGCCGGTACGCCGGTCGCAGCCTCGACTGCCTCAGGGCTGTGCTCCGGCCCCGAGATGAAATGCTCCCACTGCTCGAAGTCCTCGCACCGCTCTTCGACGAAGGGACGGTCGACCAGTCCCTCGGTCACGACGACATGGGCGAAGGCGTTGACCACCGCGACGTTCGTGCCGGGCGCCAGTTGCAGGTGGTGCTGGGCCTCGATGTGCGGCGAGCGGACCAGGTCGATCCTGCGCGGGTCGACCACGATCAGCTTCGCGCCCTGACGGAGCCGCTTCTTCATCCGGGACGCGAACACCGGGTGCCCGTCGGTCGGGTTGGCGCCGATCACCAGGATCACATCGGCCTCTTCGACCGAGCTGAAGTCCTGGGTGCCGGCGGACTCACCGAAGGTCTGCTTGAGTCCGTACCCCGTGGGCGAGTGGCAGACCCGGGCGCAGGTGTCCACGTTGTTGTTGCCGAACACCGCGCGGACCATCTTCTGGACCGCGTACACCTCTTCGTTGGTGGTCCGCGACGACGTGATCGCCCCGATCGACCCGGGACCGTGCTCCGCCTGGATCTCGCGCAGCCGGCGGGCGGTGAAGCCGATCGCCTCGTCCCAGGAGACCTTGCGCCACTCGTCCGCGATCGAGTCGCGCACCATCGGCTCCATCACGCGGTCCGGGTGACTCGCGTACCCGAAGGCGAACCGGCCCTTCACACACGAGTGGCCCTCGTTCGCGCCGCCGTCCTTGTACGGCACCATCCGGACCAGTTCGTCGCCGCGGAGTTCGGCCTTGAACGAGCAGCCGACGCCGCAGTACGCGCAGGTCGTGATGACCGATCGGGTCGGCATGCCGAGCTCGATGACCGACTTCTCCTGCAGGGTCGCCGTCGGGCAGGCCTGCACGCAGGCGCCACAGGAGACGCAGTCCGAGTCCATGAACGAGACCCCGGCACCGGCGGCGACCCGGGAGTCGAAGCCGCGGCCCTCGATCGTGAGGGCCAGCGTGCCCTGCACCTCGTCACAAGCGCGCACACACCGTGAACAGGCGATGCACTTGGACTCTTCGAAGGAGAAGTACGGGTTGGAGTCGTCGGTCGGCGCGCTCATGTGGTTCGCGCCGGCCTCCACGCCGGAGCCGTACCGGACCTCACGGAGCCCGGTGACGCCGGCCATGTCCTGCAGTTCGCAATCGCCGTTGGCCGAGCAGGTGAGGCAGTCGAGCGGGTGGTCCGAGATGTAGAGCTCCATCACACCGCGGCGGAGTTTGCCCAGCTTCTCGTTCTGGGTGCGGACCACCATGCCGGGCGCGACAGGCGTCGTACAGGAAGCAGGGGTGCCGCGGGCGCCGTCGATCTCGACGATGCACAGGCGGCAGGATCCGAACGCCTCCAGGCTGTCGGTCGCGCAGAGCTTGGGGATGTCGAGCCCGGCCTGCTTGGCGGCACGCATCACCGAAGTACCGGGTGGGACTGCGACGGATACACCGTCGATGGTCAGCTCGACTGTCGCCTCGCCCGGGCGGGCCGGAGTACCGAAATCGGGTTCCTTGAGCAGGCTCACGAGCCGAAGTCCTTTCCGAAGTGGCGTACGGCGCTGCGCACGGGCAGCGGGGTGAGGCCGCCCATCGCGCAGAGGGAGCCGTCTGTCATCAGGTCACACAGGTCGTCGAGCAGCACGAGGTTCTTCTGCCGGTCCTCGCCGTTCCGGATCCGGTCGATCGTCTCGACGCCACGGACGGCGCCGACCCGGCAGGGCGTGCACTTGCCGCAGGACTCCTCGGCGCAGAACTCGAAGGCGAACCGGGCCATCGCGGACATGTCCACGGTCTCGTCGAACACCACGATGCCGCCGTGCCCGACCATCGCGCCGGCTGCCGCGAACGCCTCGTAGTCCATCGGCAGATCGAACTGCTCGACCGGTAGGTAGGCCCCCAGCGGCCCGCCCACCTGCACCGCGCGCACCGGCCGGCCGGACGCCGCGCCACCGCCGAGATCCTGAACCAGCTCGCCCAGCGTGATGCCGAACGCGGTCTCCAGGATGCCGCCGCGGGCCACGTTGCCGCCCAGCTGGAAGACGTTCGTGCCCAGCGACCGGCCCATCCCGTACGCCGCGTACGTCGCGGCGCCGTTCGCCAGGATCGTGGGGATCGTTGCCAACGACAACACGTTGTTCACTACGGTCGGGCGACCGAAAAGCCCTTCCAGGGCAGGGATCGGGGGCTTCGCCCGGACCATCCCGCGCTTGCCTTCGAGACTCTCCAGCATCGAGGTCTCTTCGCCGCAGATGTAGGCCCCGGCGCCGACGCGCACGTGCAGGTCGAAGGTGAGGCCCGAGCCGAGGATGTTCGCACCCAGCCAGCCGCGGTCCCGGGCGGTGACGATGGCGGCGTTCAGGGCCGAGATCGCGTCCGGGTACTCCGAGCGCAGGTACACGTAGCCCTCGGTGGCACCGACCGCGTGAGCCGCGATCGTCATGCCCTCGATCAGGGTGAACGGGTCGCCTTCGATCAGCATCCGGTCCGCGAACGTCCCGGAGTCGCCTTCATCCGCATTGCAGCAGATGAACTTCTGGTCCGACTCCGCACCGAGCACCGTGCGCCACTTGATCCCGGTCGGGAAACCGGCACCGCCGCGACCGCGAAGACCCGAGTCGACTACCTCTTCGACCACCTCGGCCGGCGTCATGCTCAGTGCTTTGCGGAGGCCTGCATTGCCCTCGTACTGCGCGTGGTCGTCCGCCGAGCGTGGATCGATCACGCCGACGCGGGCGAAGGTCAACCGCTGCTGGCGCTTCATCCAGGGGAGGTCCTCGACCAGCCCGAGGTACGCGCCGACGCTGTCGCCGACACCGTCGAGCATTCCTGCCGCGACGAGTCCGTCGACGTCTTCAGGCGCGACCGGCCCATAGCCCACGCGCCCGTCGGCGGTCTCCACCTCGACGAGCGGCTCGAGCCACAGCATGCCGCGTGATCCGTTGCGGACCACCTCGACGTCAAGTCCCTTCGCCTTGGCCGCTGCGGCGATCCGCTCGGCGACCTCGTCGGCTCCTACCGATCGCGCTGCCGCGTCCCGAGGGACGAAGACCTTGGTCGTCATCGTGCCTCCCCGAGGAGTGCGTCCAGCCGGGCCGGGGTCACTCGGCCGTGCAACTTGTCGCCGATCTGGACCGCGGGACCGAGTGCACAGTTGCCGAGGCAGAACACCTCGTCGACGGTCAGCCTCCCGTCGTACGTCGTCTCGCCAAAGCCGACGCCCGTACTGCGCTTCGCGTGCTCCGCGAGCTTCTCGGCACCGACGGATCGGCACGCCTCCGCCTGGCAGATCCGTACCGTGGTCCGTCCGGCAGGTTCACGTCGGAAGTCCTTGTAGAAGGTCACCACGCCGTGCACCTCGGCGACGGACAGGTTGAGCACGTCCGCGATCACCGCGACGTCAGTCTGGGCGACGAACCCGAGCTCCTCCTGCACCGCGTGGAGGATCGGCATCAGCGCACCCCGCAGCCCTTTGCGGCTGTTCGCGATCTCGCGGACCCGCTGAGGACGCTCCGCCGGGGGCATCGGCGCCGGATTAGTGACTTCCATAGTCATGACCCTACGGTCGCGGCCCATCACCGCAGGGTCAAGGCGATCCTCTCTATGACGTGATAGCCCGCTTCTATCACCACAGAGTTCCGACGCCCTGACAATTAGTACACATCTCCCTTGCGGAATCCAGTGCCGGTTTGAGGCGTCAGAATCGTTCCGCCGGCACGGGCGCTTCGGTGGGGCCGTAGAGGGCGTGATCGCGGTGTTCCATGAAGGCCCAGTAGCGGTCGCCGTAGGACCAGTGCCACCACTCGGTCGGGTAATTCACCAGGCCGGCCGCTGTCAGGACGTCGGCGAGGAGGGCGCGGTTCGTCCGGGCTTCGCGAGAGATGTTGGTGGCGTCGAAGAAGCAGGCGCCGTTGCTCTGTTCGGGAGTCGTGTCGATCGGGGTGCCGAGGTCGAACGGTCCGTGTTCGCCGACCAGGGTCAGGTCCACCGCGGCACCCGCGACGTGCGGTGCGACCTCGACCGGTGACACGAACCGGCTGGCCAGGACGTGCACCTCTGCATCGGAAATGCCCGGGTTGAGTCGTTGCAGCTCAGCCCGGTAGCCGTTGTAGATCTCCAATTGGAGCCGCAACGGCCGAAGCCCTTCCACCACGTGCAGCCGAACGCCGGTCGGCAGGAAGCTGTCCGCCACGGCCAGTCGATCCGCCACGCCCTCGCGGACCAACTGACGACCCTCGGCCGAGATCCCGTGGCTGTAGAGATCTACCAGCGGATCACCGACTTCGATCGCCGGGATCTCAGTGATCCGGTCGTCACTCATGAGCACGGGCATATGCGGTCTCCAGGAGGTTCTGAATCACGTCGGAATAGGACAACCCGGCCGCGGCCCACATCTGCGGGAACTGCGATGCCTGGGTGAATCCAGGGAAGGTGTTGATCTCGTTGACCACCGGCGGTCCGTCAGCCGGGACGAAGAAGTCCACCCGCGCCAGGCCGGCACACCCGAGCGTCACGAACACCTCGAGCGCCGTACGCCGGAGCGAGGCGGCCAATGCCGGCTCCAACGGCGCCGGTACTACGAAGCGGGTGGCTGAGCTCGTGTACTTGGCAGCCGCGGTGAAGAACGGTTCGGCCGGATCCGCGTGGACCTCCAGGGCAGGAGCGGCCTCGATCCGTCCGTCCGGGAACTCCATCACCGCCAGGTCGACCTCGCGACCGCGGATCTCCTGCTCGACCAGGACCTGGCGGTCCAGTGCGGCCGCGTCGGCGATCGCCTTGGTGAGGGTCGGGAGATCCGTCGCCCTGGTGACGCCGAAACTGGAACCACCGGAGCCAGGTTTGACGAACACCGGGAACTCGATCCCGGCCGCCTTCAGTTGCTGCATCGCGGTTTCGGCATCTCCGAGATCCGCACCGCGCAAGGCGATTCCCGGGCTGACCAGGATGCCGTGCGCGCGGAGGATCGTCTTGGTGAGGTGCTTGTCCAGACCGACGGCACTCGCCGCCACACCGCTGCCGACGTACGGGATCTTCAACTGGCGGAGGAATCCCTGCAGGACACCGTCCTCTCCGCCTTCGCCGTGCAGTGCGGGGACGACCACATCGCAGTCCTGCAGCATCCCGATCGCCTCGTGCGGGCCATCCGCCCAGTTGCCCTGGGCATCGATTTTCAGCGGTACGACGGTATGGCCGAGTGTCGCGACGACCTCGGCGATGCCTTGTCCACTGGCCAGGGACACGTCGTGTTCCGGGCTGGCACCGCCGCTGATCACAGCAACCTTCACCGCTGTCCCTCCTGGTAGCGACGCGGCACCCGGGACCCGAGGCCGCAGTAGATCTCGTGCTGGATGGTTCCGGCCCAGTCGGCCCACTCGGCCGCGGTGGGTTCGCCTTGCGAGCCGTCGCCGAAGAGCGTCACCGGAATCCCGGCTTCCACCGGTGCGTCGCCCGCGTCCACGACGAACTGGTCCATCGCGATCCGGCCGATCACCGGCGTCCGCCGACCGCGGATCAGCACGCTCGCCCGGCCGGCGGTGACCCGGGGGATCCCGTCGGCGTAACCGAGGGGGATCAAGGCGACGGTGGTGTCGCGCGGAGCCACGTGGTCATGGCCGTACGAGACGCCCTCGCCGCGGCGGATCCGGCGTACCTGGACGACCTTGGAGACCAGCCGCATCGGCGGCCGCAGCCCGGCGCCGACCTCGTCGATGCCGAACAGGGCCGCGCCGATCCGGACCAGGTTGCAGTCGGGGGCGTCGAGGGTGAGTGCGCCGGCCGAGTTCGCCAGGTGCACGACCTGCGAGTCGAGGCCGGCCCTTTTCGCCAAGGTGATGCCGGTCCGGAGCAGTTGGAGCTGCCGACGGCTGTGGGTCGCGTCGACGTCGTCGCCGTGCGACAGGTGGGACCAGATGCCTCGGACCCTGATTGCACCGAGAGCCTCGTAGTGCGCGGCTGCCCTGGTGAGCTCGATCCACTGGTCCGGTGAACTGCCGCCGCGGTGCAATCCCGTGTCGAGCTTGAGGTGCACGTTGCGCACGGTCGGCGCCGAGATCACCTGATGGAGTTCGGCCACGGTGGACACGCTGACGTCGACGTCGGAGAGCCACATCAGGTCCGTCGCGTCGTACAGCCAGGTCAGGATCGGTACGGTCAGCCCGGCCGCTCGGAGCCGCAGTGCCTCGTCCGCCCGGGCCACTCCCAGCCAGGTCGCGCCTGCCTCGATGGCAGCCCGCGCGACCTGGACGGCACCGTGGCCGAAGGCATCGGCCTTGACCACGGCCAGTACTTCGGTCCCCGGCGCGAGCCGCTGCTGAATGGTTCTGACGTTGTCCCGAATGGCACTGAGATCGATCACTGCCTCGGCGAGTCCCAGGCAGTGGCGGGCCGGGCTCTGGACCAGATTCATGTCCGTCATTGTTGTTTCCGGCAACGATCAGCCACATCGGACCGCAGCCCGATGTTCCCGCCCCCGCCCGTACGACCTTGGTAGTACGAGTAGCCGTGCCGTGGTCTTAGCCGCCTCGTCCGCATGGATGAATTTCCCCGGTCTTTCTGTGCCCCACCACAGAGTTGGCCGATCGTCTTGCACCACCGTTTCACCGGCGTCTCAGTAGACCCACCGTTACCACCCGCTCACCCCAAGCGGCACAAATACGGCAGGAGCCGCGGCCGTTGCGTATCCTTGCGCTGCGGAGCGGCTGAGGAGAGGGGCTTAGGTGACGGGTGCCTGGGAGCCCTTGTCCGGACCGTCGCACCAGCTCGCCCTGGAGATCCTGCTCGACGGGCCGTTGTCCCGGGCCGAGCTTGCCCGCCGGGTGCGGCTGTCCGCAGGCAGCCTGACCCGCCTGACGAAGCCGATGCTCGAGTCGGGCCTGCTGGTCGAGGTTTCCGCCGGGCCCTCCGATCCGCGGGTCGGACGACCTTCGCAGCCGCTCGACATCGTCGCGACCGCCCACCACTTCGTCGGGATCAAGCTCACCGGCGACGACGCGGTCGGCGTCCTGACGACGCTGCGGGCCGAGGTGATCGCGACCGGAGAACGGCAACTCACGGACCACACGCCGGAGACCGTGGCCGCAACGGTCGCGGAGTTGGCTCGATCACTCGCGGCCGAGGTCCCTGACAGCGGCGGCATCACCGGGATCGGCGTCACCCTCGGTGGCGGGGTCGTCGACAAGACCGAGGTGCGCTGGGGCTCGTTCCTGGGCTGGACCGATGTGCCGCTCGGCGAGTTGGTCACCGACCTGACCAAGGTGCCGGTGGTGGTCGCGAACGACATCACCGCACTGACCGAGTCGACGCACTGGTTCGGGGCGGGCCGCGGGGTCGGGCGGTTCTGCCTGGTCACCATCGGGGCCGGCATCGGGTACGGGCTCGTGGTCCACGACCAGACGGTCGATTCCGAAGATGCCAGCCTGGGGCTGATCGGCCACCATCCGCTGGTCCCCGACGGACCCCGCTGCGACCGTGGACACCATGGTTGCGCCAGCGCCTTGCTGACCACCGAGGCCGTGGTCACCCAGGTGAGTGCCGCGCTCGGCCGGTCCGTGAGCTACGAGGAAGCACTCGAGCTGGCTGCCGCAGGAGATCCAGCTGCCCGCCAGGTCATCGGCACTGCCGGTTATGCGCTCGGCCGACTGATCGCAGCGGCGGCGAACTTCACCATGCCGGAGCGCGTCATCATCGGCGGCGAAGGCGTTCGCCTGGCGGAGGTCGCCCATGGAGAAGTGCTCGACGGACTCCATGTCGACCGCCACCCCGCCGTACCGGATCCGCCCATCGTGCTGCTGGCGCCCGACTTCACCGAATGGGCCCGAGGCGCCGCGGTGATCGCCATCCAGACTTTCGTTCTGGGCAGCTGACGCTTTGGAAACGCCGGGACGAGACCCAGCCCGCAGTACTGGCCGCACTCATCCCGGCGTTGAGATCGGTTGGCCTGCTGTACCCAGTTCCGCTCTTTTTATTCACCCAAACGAGACAAAGATCAAGATGACAGCGGTGGACTGCTCAGTGCGGCAGCTTGCGGGTGTCGACAAGTCGCTGGGCGACGTCGCGAAGTTTGGTGTTGGTGTCCTGCGAATAGCGCTTCAGAATGGCGAAGGCGCGGTCGCCGTCGACGTCGAATCGCTCCATCAGGATGCCCATCGCCTGGCCGACCAGCTTGCGGGCGTCGACCGCCTGCGCCATCGTCTCCTCATGCCGTGCCGAGGCCACGGCGATCGAGGCGTGCCGGGCCAGGATGTGCGCGATCGCCTCGTCGTCCTGCCCGAACGCATCCGCGTCAGGGCTGTAGAGACCCAGTACGCCGACTGACGGGCCCGCGCCGTTCCCGATGGCGAGCGGCACGTCCAGCACACTCCGGACCCCGAGCTCGGCCACCTTCGCGGCCCACTCGGGCCAGCGGTCGTCCACTTTGGTGTCGCGGATCAGGATCGTGGTCCGGTCCCGCAGGGCGACCACCAGTGGGCCGTTCGCAGTACTGATCTGGCGCTCGAAGATGTCGGCGACGATCGGGTCGGTGACGGCCACGATGTTGGCACGGGAACCGCGGCTGTGGAGAGCGACGCCGGCATAGGTGCAGTTCAGCGCCTGCAGGGCGAACTGGACCACGGCATCGACTGTCTCCTCGACCCCCGGTGCGTCATGCAGTTCGACGGCAAGCCGCGCGAAGGTGTCGGCCGAGGTTGGCACAGCAAATTCGAACTCCGCCATCGGGGCTCCAGACATGAGTTATCACCAAGGCACCCCGTGGCTGGAGTGGTCCTCTGCGCTCATCATGCAGCCTGTGGGCCCGAAGTTGGTAGCCCGGGCCTACTTAGCAACCTTTCGCCGTGGTTCAGGCCTCGGTTGCCTCCTCAGACCACGGTCCGTGCCGGGCTCAGAGGCCCAGGTCGGTGAGGCCGGGGTGGTCGTCGGGCCGGGGTCCGGGGGCGTCCCAGTGGAAGAGCCGGTCGGACTCGGCGATCGCCTGGTCGTTGATGCTCGCCCGGCGGATCCGCATCAGCCCGTTCTCGTCGAACTCCCAGTTCTCGTTGCCGTGCGAGCGGAACCACTGGCCGTCGGCGTTGTGGCACTCGTAGACGAACCGGACGGCGATCCGGTTGCCGCCGAAGGTCCACAGCTCCTTGATCAGCCGGTAGTCGAGTTCGCGCTCCCATTTCTGGGCGAGGAACGCGACCACCTCGTCCCGGCCGGTGACGAAGACGTCGCGGTTCCGCCAGCGGGTGTCGGGGGTGTAAGCGAGCGAGACGGCCTCGGGATTGCGGTTGTTCCAGGCGTTCTCGGCAGCGCGGACCTTCTGGA
>NZ_DASRXP010000028.1:0-9069 GCF_035687465.1 Kribbella sp. | reverse complement strand
GCGGGGCTGGCGTCCGACCGACGTCTCGCCGCACTGCGCACGGCGATCGCCAGTGTGCATCCCGGATCGAGGAGCCGTGATGATTCAGCTGACTGACGAGCTGGCCGACCGCCCGGTGGTCGCCGTACTGCGGGCCGCCGGCGCTGAGCGGTTCGGGGAAGTCTCGGGGGTCCTGGCTGCCGCTGGGTTCGGCGCGGTGGAGTTCACGCTCACCACACCTGGAGCAGTGGAGGCGATCGCTGCGGCGCGGGCCGAGTTGCCGGAGTTGATTGTGGGTGCGGGGACTGTTCGTACGATCGAGCAGGTTCACCAGGCGATCGACGCGGGCGCGGCCTTCCTGGTCAGCCAGGTGACGTCGCCGGCCCTGGTCGAAGCGGCGGCACAGCGAGGCGTGCCGTTCATCCCGGGCGCGTTGACGCCGAACGAGATCGTCGCCGCCTGGGGTCTCGGCGTGCAGGCGGTGAAGGTGTCGCCGGTCGGTCCGGTCGGGGGCATCGACTACATCACCGAACTGGTCGGGCCGCTGCCCGACATCCCGCTGATGCCGACCGGGCTGGTCCGGCTCCACGAGGCCGGGGACTACCTGGCTGCGGGCGCGGCGATCGTCGGGATCAGCCGCGACCTGACCCGCGACGCGCTGCTGCCCGGCGGAGATCTGGACGGTCTGGCGGAGCGGGCCGCGCGCGTGATCCGCTCGGTGGACGACTATCGACAACTGATCAGGAGTGAGCAGTGAGCCCCCGTATCGCCTTCATCGGACTCGGAATCATGGGCTTGCCGATGGCAACCAACCTGGTCAAGGCCGGGTACGACGTCCGCGCCTACAACCGAAGCCAGCGGTCCTTCGAAGGAACGCTCGCGACCTCGGTCGCCGAGGCGGTCGACGGAGCGGAAGTGATCATCACGATGCTGCCGGATTCACCGGACGTGGCAGCCGTTGTGCTCAGCAATGATGGTGTGCTTGCGTCCGCTGCAAAGGGGGCGTTGCTGATCGACATGAGTTCGATCGCGCCGGCCACGGCTCGTGAGGTAGCCACGGCGGCGGCCGACGTCGGCGTACGGGCTCTTGATGCTCCGGTGAGCGGTGGGGAACAGGGCGCGATCGATGGGTCGTTGTCGATCATGGTCGGTGGTGCTGCTGAGGACTTCGAGGCGGCCCGACCGGTACTGGAGGTGCTCGGGGCAACTGTCGTCCATGTCGGGCCGTCCGGTTCGGGGCAGACGGTCAAGGCGGCGAACCAGTTGATCGTCGCGGGCACCATCGAACTCGTGGCCGAGGCGCTGACCTTCCTCGACGCGTACGACGTGGACCTCGAGCCGGCGGTCCAGGTGCTCGCTGGCGGCCTGGCCGGGAACCGGATCCTGGACCGCAAGGCGGCCGGGATGATCCGGCACGAGCTGCAGCCCGGGTTCCGGATCGACCTGCACCACAAGGATCTCGGCATCGTGCTGGACTCGGCTCGTCAAGCCGGGGTGGTGATCCCGCTCGGTGCCGTGGTGGCTCAGTTGATGGCGGCGGCGCGGGCGCAGGGCCACGGCGACCTGGACCACTCCGCGCTCATCCTGGGGGTTGAGCAGCTCTCGGGTCGTGTCCGGGAGTGAGCGCAGACCCGTGGTGGGTACAGAGCTACCCGCTGCCCCCGATCTACGCGACCTCGGACGACTTCGCCGTCACCGTCAACGGGCAGGAGGTGCCGGTCACCGCGTTCGCGCCGGAACCGGGTAGTGGCGTCGAGTATCACTACGCGCACTTCTCCTTCCGCGGCACGGCGACTGTCGAGATCACCACTCAGGCTCCGATCACCTCGCAGGCCGTCAGTCCGCTGGCGTTCGAGATCCCGGCCCAGGTGAGCGGGAACAGGCTGACGTTTGCCCTCAACCGCAGCCGCTACCTGATCGTGAAGATCGACGACCTCAAGGAGCTGGTGATCGCGGCCGACCCGACCGAGTCGGATGCGCCGGCGGCGTACGGGTCCGGGATCTTCAACGTGGTCGCGGATTTCGGCGCCGACCCGACCGGCGAGGACTTGGCCACCAAGGCGGTTCAGGCGGCGATCGACGCGGCGTACGCGGCTGGGCGTGGGGTCGTGTACGTGCCGGCAGGCGTGTTCGCGATCGGTAGCATCGTGCTGCGATCCCGGGTGCATCTCTACCTGGCCGGCGGTTCGGTGCTCCGGGCAACGGCCGATCCGGCCGACTATGTGATGAAGTTCCGCCACGACAGCCTGAGCATGGACGGCACCTGGTTGATCTCGACAGAGCCGGGCTCGTCGGACATCACCATCTCCGGCCGCGGCACGATCGACGGCCAGGGTGCCCGGATGCGCAAGGACAGCAGCTATCTCAACCACCTGCTGGTCCCGGTCGGCACCCGGGGTTTCACCGTCGACGGGGTGATCGGCCGCGACTCCGGCTCCTGGGCCTTCCTCCCCAGCCGCTGCTCCGACGTACGAATCACCAACTACAAGGGATTCCAGTCCCAGCTCCAGTACGAGAACGACGCGCTCGACATCAACGAGTGCCAGGACGTCACGGTCCGGCACACCATCGCGATCTGCGAGGACGACCCGTACTCAACCAAGGCCTGGGCCGAGGACGCCAACATCGCGCTGAGCTGGCCGCACCCGCGGCAGCCGGTCGAGCGGGTGCTGTTCGACGACGTGGTCGCCTGGACCCACTGCGCCGCGTTCAAGGTCGGCAACGGTCACTACTCGCACCAGCGCGGCATCACCTACCGCAACGGCTATGTCTACAACGCGACTCGCGCCATCGCGATCGACCCCTGCTACGGAACCGAGCCCTGCACCGACATCCTCTACGAAGACATCGACATCGAGTCGCTCGACCACGACCGCGGCAACCAGAACTGGCTCCTGATCAACACCCGCGAACGCGGCCTCGGGATCGGGCCGGTGTCCGGCGTACGGATCAACCGCATCAACATCCGAGACCAAGGCGGGTTGTCGCCACTCGTCGCTGCAGGCACCGCCGCCGGCGCCATCGATGACGTCGTACTACGGAACGTCGTCATCGAGGGAACCCCACTCCGCACCTTCGACCAGCTCGGCATCACCCTCGGCCCGAACGTCGAGGAACCGACAGTTGAGTACCGCGGCTGTTGAGAAGCCCGTCCGAGCCGCGGTCCGGCGTGCTCGCCGGGTCACAGATGCGTCGTCAGGAAGCTGTCGATTTTCGCGACGGCTGGTTCTACATAGTCAGGTCTGTCGTAGAAGTCGAAATGGGTGCCGCCCTCGATGAGGAACAGTTCTTTGGGCTCATTGGCCATTTCGTGGGCGGCCTGGCTTTGCTGGAGAGTTTCGGCCCGGGAGCCGGCGATCAGGAGCAGCGGTGTGGGGGACAGCAGATGGATGACGTCCAGCGCGGAGTACTGCAGCATTTTGTCGAAGGACCAGACCAGGGTCTGGTTCTTCCAGTCCGGGTCCGGGTTGCGATCTGTCAAGTAGTACTGCTTGCCGTTCTCCACCCAGTCACTTTGCTCTCCCGGGGGCATGAACGGCACGTACTGCGGTTCGCCTCCCTGGGCGTAGGCCTCGCGGGCGCTTTGGGCGAACCGCATCAGGTCGCGCCAGTCGCCGGCGAACCCGTCGGTCAGCGTGCTGCGCAGGTCGGGCAATCCGCTGACCGTGGCGACCGCCTTGATCCGCCGGTCCGCGACGGCGGTGTACGGCGCGAACCCGCCGCCGCCGCACACGCCGACGGCCGCGATCCGGTCGGCGTCGATCTCGTCGCGGCCGGTGAGGTAGGTGACCGCGTTCTTGATGTCCTCGGATTTGGCGAACGGGTTCTCGTCGCTGCGCGGCGCACCTTCGCTCTCGCCATAGGTGGAGTGATCGAAGGCCAAGGCGGCGTACCCCCGTGCGACCAGGCGCTGGGAGTAGACCGCCGGGGTTTGCTCCTTCGTCCCCGAGGAGGCTCCGACTACCACGACAGCCGGCAGTTTCTCAGCGGAGGTGCGGTCTCCGGGTAGGTACAGGTGGCCGGCGAGCTTGCGGCCGTCACTGGAGAAGGTGACGTCTTCACGCATGGAACTGCCTCTCATTCACAGGACCGATGGGTTTCGGTCTGCTCTCAGCCTCGGTCGCGCGGCGGCAGGCAACCAGGACCGAACGGTTCCCTGGGAATACTCTCTCCCTGGCAGCCTGGACTGCCCGGATGCGAACATGAACGGGTGAGTGGATCCGGTCGGCATCCCACCGAACTCGGCGCGTTCCTTCAGGCCCGCCGGGCGGAGCTGAGCCCTGAGCAGGTGGGGCTGCCGGCGGCCAGCGGGTCCCGCCGGGTGCCGGGACTGCGCCGGGAAGAGGTGGCTCAGCTCGCCATGATCAGCACCGACTACTACACCCGGCTGGAACAGGGGCGGCTGGCCGGTGCCTCCGCCGGCGTGCTGGATGCTCTGGCCGATGCGCTGCGGCTGGGGAGCGACCAGAGAAGCTATCTGTACAAGCTCACGAACAAGAAACTCACCCGGCGCACCGCTCCGACGGAACGCGTGTGGCCACAGACGCAGCTACTGCTGGACAATCTCGTCAGTACCCCGGCGATGGTGCTCGGCCGCTGCTTCGATGTGCTCGCCTGGAATCCCCTGGCGGCCGCAGTGTTCATCGACTTCGGCGAAGTACCACGCCGTCACCGCAACTATCTGCGACTGCTGTTCCTCGACCCGGAGTTCCGCAGCCGTTACGACGACTGGCACAGCCTCGCGCGCACGTCCGTGGCCTTCTTCCGGATGGCCGTCGTGGAACGCCCCGCCGATCCCCGGCTGATCCAGCTGATCGGCGACCTGTCCGTCCATGACGCGGACTTCAGAACGTGGTGGGCCGAACGCAATGTCGACTACCAGACATTCGGCACCAAATCCCTCCGGCATCCCCTCGCCGGAGCGTTCACCTTGGACTGGCAACTGCTGCGCTCGGCGCACGACGACGGTCAGACCATCCTCATCATGACGGCGCCGTCGGACACCCGCTCCCAGGAAGCCTTGCGATTCCTCGCCGCCTGGACGGAACCGTCATCGACGACTCCTGCCAACAGCGGAGCAGCGGAAGCACTGGCGCGAGCGTTCGACGATCCCGAATAGGCCCCTGAGCCGGATGCGTCAGCGGTCGATGGTGGAATCGTTCGCGTCGTCATGGCGGGCTCCGACGGCCGGTGTCAACCGATCGAGTCGCGCGAGGTGGTCGGTGGTGAGGACGACGGCGTCGGCGCCGGTGTTCTCCTCGACGCGGGCGAGCCGGCGGGTGCCGGGGATGGGGGCGATGTCGGTGCCCTGGGCCAGCAGCCAGGCCAGTGCGACCTGCGCGGGGGTGGCGTCGACCTCGTCCCCGATCGCCCACACCTCGTCCACCAGCCGCAGGTTCTGGGCGAACGCCTCCTCGGCGAAGCGGGGGTTCGTCTTGCGCCAGTCGTCGTCAGGGAGCTCGGCAGGCGAGCGGAGCTGACCGGTGAGGAAGCCGTGGCCGAGCGGGGCGTAGGGCACGAAGCCGATGCCGAGGCTGCGCAGCAGCGGAAGCAGCTCGTCCTCGGGATCCCGGGTCCACAGCGAGTACTCCGTCTGCAGCGCCGCGACCGGGTGCACCGCGTGGGCGCGACGGATCGTTGCCGGCGAGGCCTCGGACAGCCCGATGTGCAGGACTTTGCCCTCGGCAACAAGTTCGGCCAACGCTCCGACGGTCTCCTCGATCGGGACACCGGGGTCGACTCGGTGCTGGTAGTACAGGTCGATCCGGTCGGTGCCCAGCCGTTTGAGGGAGCCCTCGATGGCGGTCTTCACGTTCGCCGGGCTGCTGTCGAAGGTGCCGACCCCGCCACCGGCGTGCGAGATCATGCCGAACTTCGTGGCGACGACGACCTGGTCGCGGCGCCCGGCGATGGCTCGGCCGACGATTTCCTCACTGCGGTAGGGGCCGTAGAATTCGGCGGTGTCGAGGTGGGTGACACCCAGGTCCAGTGCGCGGTGGATGGCGCGGATCGACTCGGCGTCGTCCAGGCCGCCACCGGTGGTGTAGACCCCGGCCATGGTCATGGCGCCCAGACCGATCCGGGATACCTCCAGGGCGCCCAGCGTGGCGTGCTTCATCAGGTGACTCCTTCGTTGCGTGGTGGCGAGGTGTTCGCCGGTACTCAGAAAACAGCGACGCCCGTGGTCGAGACAGAGCCTGCTGAGAGGGGTACTCGGCCTGCCCCTTTAGGTCGCGGAACTGCCTCTACGCTGGGAGGCATGGATGAGAAGGAGCTGGCACGCGCGGCGGTTCGCGACTTCCTCAGCACGCGTCGTGACCGGGTCTCACCCGCCGACGTCGGCCTTCCGACGACCGGGACCCGGCGTCGGGTCAAGGGCCTGCGCCGCGAGGAGGTGGCGCTGCTCGCAGGGGTCAGCCCGGAGTACTACATCCGCCTCGAGCGTGGCCAGGCCACCGGTCCCTCCGCCGGCATCGTCGAGTCGATCGCCACGGTACTGCGGCTCGACGACGACGAACGGGCCCACCTGGACCGGTTGCTCGCAGCTCTCACGCCCGAGGCCCGCAAGCGCCGCAAGGCGGCGGTCAAGGAAACCGTCAGCCCTGGGATCCGGGTGCTTCTGGACTCGATGGAGCACCTGCCGGCCGTGGTGTTCAACGGCCGGCTCGACATCCTCGCCGTCAACGACCTCGGACGTGCCCTCTACGCGCCGATGTTCGCCTTCGAAAGCGCGGTCAACTCACCGCGTTTCCTGTTCCTGGAAGAGCACGCGGCCCGGCAACTGTTCCCCGAATGGGAACACATCGCCGACGACGCCGTGTCCATCCTGCGGAGCGAGGCAGGCCGACGCCCCGACGACCCGGTCCTGGTCGCCCTGATCGGTCAGTTGTCCACCCGCAGCCAGGAGTTCCGCACCCGCTGGGCCGCGCACAACGTCAGAGCGCACAGGTCAGGCAGCAAGGTCTTCCGGCACCCACTGATCGGCGAGGTCTCCCTTCCCTTCGAGAACCTCACCGTCGACGCGGCCGAGGACCAGGTCCTCACCGTCTACACCCCGCAGCCAGGCTCACCGGAACACGACGCGATCCGCCTGCTGGCCAGCTGGAACGCCACCACCCCGCAAACCAGCTAAGTCCGCCGAGTCGCTGATGGGAGCGCGCGCTACGTCGCACACCCAGCGCAGAGGCGGGTCACTGTCACACGAGCAGCGTCTCGAGCTGCGGGAGTCGGCCGAACAGGTCGGGTAGGCCGCGCACGCCGTTGCGCACGGATTCGTGCGACAGCGCGAGGTCAGGGCCTGTGCTCGCCTCGACACCGGCCAGGCAACGGAGGATGTTCCACCTCGTGTGCCCCAGCCAGCCGCCGATCATGAACACGAACCAGCTCGGACCCGCCGGCGGCAGCGCTCCGCCCCCTGCGACGTAGCCGTCAAGGACCGAGCGGAAGATCGCGGGCTCGATGTTGTCGAAGCCAGGTCCCTTCGCGAGGCTCAGCGCGGTCGAGCCGAGCTCACCGGCCAGGTCGAGCATCCCCGAGAGCTCCCAGTCGAGCACCACCGGCCGACCGTCTCGAGCGAGCAGGTTCCACGGTTGGATGTCCCTGTGGGTCAGTACAACGGGGCCTGGCCGTTCGCAGGTGTCGACGAAGTGGGCAATCGCGAGGAACGTCTCGACCTGGGAGGCCAGTTCGTCGGCCCACGGCTGTCCGGTCGCTGCTGCCCGCTCGGCGAGCTCGGGCCAGTCCCGTGGCGCCGGGTCCTCGATCGACACGTCGGTCCACTCGACGTCGAGCGCGTGGATGCGCGCGAGAATCTCACCGATCTCGAACGCGTACGCCGCCGACACCGGTGCTTCGGGCACCTTCTCTCCCTCGACCCACCGGTGGACGAGCGTGTGGTGGCTGGCCGAGATCGGCTCCGGCATCGGAATGCCGGCAGCGAAAGCCGCCCGCTCGAACCTGAACACGTCCTCGATGCGGTAGGTCCAGCGGCGGTCGACGAGGTTCAGCTCCTTCACCGCGAACGACCCCTGGTCGGTGTCGAGCCGGTACATCCGGTTGGCGAACCCGCCGTCGACGCGGATCATCGGCCCGATCGGCGCACCGAGATGCGAAAGATTCACCCCACGCACTCTAGGACTCGGAGTTCATCGATGCACCGGAATTGCCCGGGATGCAGGCAACCTGGCCGGTTGGCTGCAGGACCTAACAGTCCGACCCGTTACTCCCCGACGAGGCCGGTCCCAATCGAAGGGCTAGGCCGGTAAAGACGCCGACGGAAATGACGACTTTGGCCATGCGGGGCTCCTCTTCGAGGTTCGTGAAATGACGCCGGAGGCGGTGGCGGGGCGTTGCTGGTGGGTGTTGACGTGGGCTGTCCCGCGTGGTGCTTGCCGGCTTATCCGGCCGCGGTCAGGTCGCCCCACGGGTCGAAGGTGGCCGCATCCACCGAGCGGGTGTCGCCGATCGGTGCGCTGCCGCCGATCGGTGTGGTGCCCACCGACCTATCCGGCCACGGGCAGGTCACCCCACGGGTCGAGGGTCGCCGCGTCTGCCGGGCTCGCCTTGCCGGTGGGTGTGGTGTCACCGGTCGATCCGGCCGCGGGCAGGTCGCCCCAGGGGTCGAAGGTTGCCGGGTCGGGTGCGGTGGTGGACCCGGCGGGTGTGGCGGCGGGCGTGGTGGACCTGGCCGCGGGCGCAGTCGAGCTCGCCGTCGCGGTGGCCGTGGGTGGGGGTGGTGCGGGTGGTGGTCGATACCGGATCCGGGTGGTCGGATCAGGATCCGCCCAGGTGGGGCGTTCGACCTGGACGGTGCCGTCGGCCAGGGTGATGGTCCAGCGGCCTGCGTGTAGGGCGATGTGGTGGGCTTTGCAGAGCAGCACGAGGTTGCAGAGGGCGGTCTTGCCGCCGTCGATCCAGTGCACCAGATGGTGGGCTTCGCAGCTGATCGGTGGGGCACCACACACCACACAACCGCGGTCGCGGAAGTTGAGGGCCTTGCGGATGTGGCCGGTCACGAACCGTTTCGTCCAGCCGACATCCAACGGCACAGAGTTCTTACCCAGAATGATCGGGGTGATCGCGCCGTCGCAG
>NZ_DASRXP010000027.1:0-19258 GCF_035687465.1 Kribbella sp. | reverse complement strand
ATCCAGTGCGAGGTACCGGTCGAACGGTTGCCCATCCGCCAGTACTGCGTCCAGCCGGTGGCTGAGGTCGCGGACCGAGGCGAACCAGGTCTCGAAGTCGGCAGACTTCAGTCCCGTGGTGACCCAGCCGGCGCCGTACCGGGTTGCCAGCCGCAGAGAGCGCGGGCCGTTCGCCGCCAGGATGAACGGCACCCGGGGCTGCTGAACGGTACCCGGCAGGGTCCGGCCGTTGCGGGTCTCGAAGTACTCGCCCTTGAAGTCGACGCGATCGGTGGTGAGCAGCTTGTCCAGCAGCTCGACGAACTCCTCCAGCCGGTCCACCTTCTGCCGCGGGCCCAGCTCGGAGCCGCCGAGGATGGTCGTGTCGATCCCGCCACCCGAGCCGATCCCGCAGAGGAACCGGCCGTTCGAGATGTCGTCCAGCGCCAGTACGTCGCGGGTCAGCGTCAGCGGGTGCCGGAAGTTCGGCGAGGTGACGAAGGTACCGAGCTTGATCGTCGACGTCACCAGCGCCGCGGCGGTCAGGGTCGGCGTGGTGCCGAACCAGGGCGAGTCCTGCAGACCACCCCAGGTCAGGTGGTCGTAGGTCCAGGCGTGGTCGAAGCCCAGCTCCTCGGCCCGCCGCCACTTCGGCGCGGCCTCGGTCCAGCGGTACTCCGGCAGGATCGTGATTCCGAAACGCATGCCCGCACACTAACGCTCAGCGTTGCGGGGTGGCGAAGGTGGCGAGGTGGGTAGTGCCGATGCTGGCGAGCCAGACCTTGCCGTCGCGTTCACGGACGCCGGTGGGCATGTGGAAGTGCGGGTGCTTGCCGCGGAGATCGTGCACCAGGTTGCCGTCGTCGTCGTACGCCTGGATCTCGATGATGTCGGCTGCCTTCGGCTTCAGGGCTTCGGGGAGCGCCCAGACGACCTTGCGCAGTACTGGCGGTTTCGGCAGCAGGAGATCCAGCAACGCGTTGCGGGGTGAGCCGATGGCGATCCAGGTCAGGCCGTCCGAACCGCGGGCGATGTTGTCCGGTAGGCCGGGGAGCATCGTCACCAGTTCCGGCTCGGCGTCCGCGGTCGTGAGGTCGAGCCGGTACAGGCCGTAGCTCGCGGTCTCGGCGAAGAAGAGCGTGTTCCGGTCGCCGCTCAAGGCGACCCCGTTGGGGAACGGGCGGTTGGTGATCAGCCGGGTCAGCTCGCCGTCCGGGGTCAGCCGGTACAGGCTTCCCGTACTGGAGTGCTCGAGCAGGTCGGCCATCCACTCGGCGACGCCGAAGCGGGTGGACGAGTCGGTGAAGAAGATCGTGCCGTCGGGCAGCACGTCCGCGTTGTTGCAGAACTTCATCGGCCGGCCGTCGATCTCACCGAGCAGGGTCGCGATCCGGCCGTCCTGGTCGAGGGTCAGCAGCCCGCGGTTCGCGTCGCAGATCAGCACCTTGCCGTCGGGCAGCCACTCCAGGCCGAGTGGGCGACCACCGGTGTCCGCCAGCGTGGTGATCGACCTGCCGTCGGCACCGACCCGCAGGATCCGCCCGTCGAGGAGCCCGGTGAGCACGCTGCCGTCGTCATCGATCAGCACGTCCTCGGGCCCCTCGCCGGGCAGTGCGACGACGTCCACCTGGAGGCTTCTGGGCTGCCTGGCCGCCGGCACCGGCGGCGGGGTCCAGCGAACCGGGGCGATGCTCGACTTCGGACTCATGACCAGACAGTAACCGCTCTGTCAGGACGGGTCAGTAGCACCAAGGAGGCGGCGGGTGAGGGTGTCCCGGCTGGAGAGGAGCTCGGCTGCGGCGTCCCGGAGTTCGGTGTCGCCCGGGATGGCGTCCTTCTCGGCGGCGAGCAGGACAGCGCGGCGTACGAGTTCCTTGGTGAAGGAGGCGGTGGTTCCGTCGGTGAGGGCGACGACCTCCTCGACCACGCCAGGGCTGAGCGTCAGCGCCGGGCCGTAGAGCGAGAGCAGGCGCGCGCGTCCGGGCGCGTCCGGGAGCGGCACCTCGACGGCCAGGTCGATGCGGCCGGGACGCTGGCTCAGGGCCGGCTCGAGAATGTCGACCCGGTTGGTCGTCAGCAGGAAGGCGACGTCCGCCTCCTCGGCCAGGCCGTCCATCTCGTTGAGCACCTGGAACAGCAGCGGATTCTCCGACCCGTGCACGAAATCGCGCGCCTCGGCGACCAGATCGCAGTCCTCCAGCACCACCAGCGCCGGCTGCAACAGCCTTGCGAGCCCACAAGCATCCGAGATGTACCTGATGCTCGTCCCGGCCAGGAGAACGACGGTGAACTCCGGCAGCCGGGACAGCAGGTACCGCACGGTGTGGGTCTTGCCCGTCCCGGGCGGTCCATAGAGCAGGACGCCGCGGCGGAGGTGCTGTCCGGCTCGCAGCATCGCCTCACGATGCTCCGCGATGCCGATCACCTCGCGTTCGACCCGTTCCAGAACTCCTTCCGGCATCACCACGTCACCACGGCTGACTGTCGGGCGGCGGTGCAGCCGGAACGGCCCGACGCCATGGCCGAACTCGTGGCCTTCGAACGAGAGCACCTTGCCCCGGAACACGTTGTGCTCGAGCATCAACGGCGGCAGAGCACCGAGGAAGCGCTCTCCCGCGCTCTTGTCGACGGCCAGGATCTCCAGCGTGACGGTCATCCGCCCGTGCTGCTCGTTCGCGGCCCGCAGCAACGCGACGTACCGGTCGTCGCCCTGGACGCCGAGGTAGAACCCGAACCCGACGCAGTCCATCTCCTCGTCCACGGCGATGGCGATCCGCTGGTAGTCGACCGCGCCCACGCCGTACCGGCGCAGCTCGGCGACCTGCAGGAGCTCGGACAGCGAGTAGTGACCGCGGTCCGGCCCGGCCATGCCGATCAGCTCGAAACTGTCGAACCACGCCTCCACGGCCAGTTGCACGTTCGGCAGGTCGAAGGACGGGAACGAGGCCGCCACCACGGGCAGCCCCTCGGAGGCTGTCCCGAGATGCGCGAGCAAACGCTCTCTGACGCTCTCCCCTGCGTTCACGAGCGGTGGCGCCTGCATCCGCTCCAGGAATCCGCTGAAAAGCCTGGCGAACTCGTCGATGTCTTCCGGCTCCGGCATGCCGGTCCCCCGCTCGGATCGTGACCGTACCGGAGGATCCTCCGATACGTTGGATAGGATTTTCAGCATGACATCGACTGAGTCCACCGACCGTCCGTACAGCAAGTTCCCGGTACGGATCGGGCTTCAGGTCCAGCCCCAGCACGCCGAGTACGCCGAGATCCGCCGGACCGTCGCCGAGGCCGAGGAGATCGGCGTCGACGTGGCGTTCAACTGGGACCACTTCTACCCGTTGTCCGGTGAGCCCGATGGCCTGCACTTCGAGTGCTGGACCATGCTGGCCGCCTGGGCCGAGGCGACCGAGCGGGTCGAGATCGGCGCCCTGGTCACCTGCAACTCCTACCGCAACCCCGACCTGCTGGCCGACATGGCCCGCACCGTCGACCACATCAGCGACGGCCGGCTGATCCTCGGCATCGGCTCCGGCTGGTTCGAGCGGGACTACGACGAGTACGGCTACGAGTTCGGTACGGCGGGCGGCCGGCTGGATGCCCTCGGCGAGGCGCTGCCGCGGATCGAGCAGCGCTGGGCCAAGCTCAACCCGAAGCCGACCCGGGACATCCCGGTCCTGATCGGCGGCGGTGGCGAGAAGAAGACGCTGAAGCTGGTCGCCCAGCACGCGAACATCTGGCACGGCTTCGGCGACGCCGAGACGATCGCGCACAAGCACGAGGTACTGGACGCACACTGCGCGACCGTCGGCCGCGACCCGGGCGAGATCGAGCGCTCCGCGGCCGTCGGCAACAAGAGCCCCGAGGAGGTGGGCAAGTCGCTGCTGGACGTCGGTACCCGGCTGTTCACCCTCAACACCTCGGGCCCGGAGCACGACCTCGCTCTGCTCCGCGACTGGGTCGCCTGGCGCGACGAGATCAACAACGCCTGACCCGCTACGTCCGAAGAACTGGAGGGACGTCCCGCCAGTTCTTCGGACGCTAGCGGTTAGGATTCCGGCCATGTCTACGCTGCCTACGAACGGTTCGGTGCTGCCCATCACGCGGTGGGGCGAGGACGTGATGCACCGGGTCAACCAGCCCGTCACCGACTTCGGTGACGAGTTGCACAAGCTGGTCGCGGACATGGTCGCGACGATGAACGCCGCCGACGGGGTCGGCCTGGCCGCGAACCAGGTCGGGGTCGACCTGCAGTTGTTCGTCTTCGACTGCCCGGACAAGGACGGCGTCCGGACCCAGGGCGTCGTCTGCAACCCGGTGGTCGAGTTGCCCGAGGGTAAGGACCGCCAGCTGGACGAGGGTGAAGAGGGCTGCCTCTCGCTGCCCGGCGCCTTCACCAAATGCGCCCGCCCCGACTACGCCAAGGTCACCGGCGTGGATGAGAACGGCGAGCCGGTCAGCTACGAGGGCAACGGCCTGCTGGCTCGTTGCCTGCAGCACGAAACCGACCACACCCAGGGCATGGTCTTCGGCGACCGCCTGTCCCGCAAGTACCGCAAGCGCCTCTTCGCCGAGGCCGAGGAGTTCGCCCCCGACTACCCGACCGACTGGCCCGTCACGCCGATGCTCCACCCCGAGGAGCACGAGGACGAGGGTCCGAGCGCCTAGGGCGTGTCTCCCACTTCCCTGCAGTCGCGAGCAGGTGCTCGGTGCGGTAGCTCGGTGTGCTGGAGTGAAGGCCTCGATGCTTTTCCATCGTGGCCTTTGCTCCAGTGCGGCGAGGTGCCGTGCCGAGTGCCGCGCAGCACGCAGGGAAGTGGGAGATACGCCCTAGCTCACCACCGGGACGATTTCAGGTCGTTTGTGAGGATCTGGTCGACTGATTCGGCCGGGGTCTGGCCTGAGGTGTCGAGCCAGAGGCCGCGGCGTGGGGTGTCCGCGAGGCTCTCCTGGAAGGCGCGGACCGCGTCGGCCAACGTCATACCTGGAGCCTGCCAGTCGCGGTAGGCGTTGGAGCCGCGGCCGAGTTCACGTTCGACTACGGAGTCGACGGAGGGAACGAGTACTACGAGGTGGGCCTCGGCGATGTCGGTGAGGGAATCGAGCCAGGTGGTGACGTGGTCGCCGAGGATGATGTCGGAGCAGACGAAGTCGAAGCCTGCCTCCACGTAGTGCCTGGCGACCAGCGCGGACGCCTGGTAGCGGAGTTCGAGTTGGCGGACCGCTTCGGGGTCGGGGACCGGTGTCATGTCGACGGCGCCGGCGACGACCGCGTGGTAGAACACATCGCCATCGACGGTTGCGGCGGGTGGGCCGAGGCGGGCAGCGAGGAGTGGGGCGATGGTGGACTTGCCGGCTGCCTGCATTCCGGTGATCAGGACGACTTTCCGCATGGCGGCCATCCCATCACGGGCGTCCAGCGGATATTCCAGCTCGCCGAAGCAGCGCAGTACGGGGTCTGCTGGGGGCGTGGCCGATAAACTGCGGCCGTGCAGGGGAGGTCGGGTGACTCGGGGCCTAGGCGGCCTGTCACGCTCGACGATGTCGCGAGGCAGGCGGGGGTCTCGCAGCCGACCGCCTCCCGCGTTCTGAACGGGAGCTCCCGCAAAGTCGCCGAGAGTTACCGGGAGCGGGTGCTGCAGGCGGCTCGTGAGCTCGGGTACACGCCGAACCTGCCCGCCCAGGCGATGGCTCGCGGTACCTCGCGCACGATCGCGCTGGTGATCAGCCTGATCTCCGACCCCTACTTCTCCGCGATGGCGGCCGAGATCATGAAGCAGGCCGAGGCGATCGGCCTGCACGTGTCGATCGCGGTCACCGAGCGGCAGGCGGATCGCGAGCTGGACCTGGTCCGCGAACTGCGCGGTCAGCAGCCGCGCGCGATCATCCTGGCCGGCACCGGCTACGTCGATCCGCCTTCCGAGGAACAACTCGTGGAGGAGCTGAACCGGTACCAGGAGACCGGCGGCCGGGTGGTCCTGATCAGCAGGTCGGACCTACCGTTCGAGACTGTTGACTTCGACAACCATCACGGGGCCCGGCAGCTCGCGCGGGAGCTGGCCGGGCTCGGCTACCGCCGGTGCCTCGTGCTCGGCAGCGGCACTCCCCTGTTGTCGATGCAGCAACGGGTCGAAGGGTTCGTCGAGGGCCTGGTCGAGGCCGGGGTCGCCGACGCCGGGGAGCGGGTGCACTATCCGGGCTTCAGCTGGGCCGGTGCCCGCGAGTTCGTGCTCGGACTGGGTGCCGACGAACTCAGCGGGCTCCAGTTGGTGTTCGCCGTCACCGACGACATGGCCCTCGGGGCGCTGTCAGGGCTGAGAGAGCGCGGTCTCAGGATCCCGGAGGACATCAGTGTCGCGGGGTTCGACGACATCACCACGCTGCGGGACGTGGTCCCGAAACTGACCACCGTCCACGTCGCACTGAACGCCGTCGCCGAGGAAGCCGTCTACCGCGCCACTACCACCGACGATCCCCTGACCCGCCGCACCGTCCCCGCTTATCCGGTACTGCGGGCCAGCACGCCTGCCCTCTAAAGCGTCACTCCCCCGCCTGGGAATGCTCAGGGTCGGGTGGCGTAGAAGGCGACTGCTGCTGAGGATGCGACATTCAGGGAGTCCACTCCGCCGGCCATCGGGATGCGTACCGTCAGGTCTGCCCGTTCGAGGACGTGCGGCTTCAGGCCGTGGCCCTCGGTGCCGAAGATCAGCGCGAGCTTCTCGTGCCGCTGGGCCGCGAGCTCGTCGAGGCTGATCGAGTCGTCCGTCAGCGCGAAGGCCGCGGCGACGAATCCCCTCTCCTGCAGTCGTTCCAGGTCCCCCGGCCAGGAGGCGAGCCGCGTCCACGGCACCTGGAAGACCGTGCCCATCGACACCTTCACCGACCGCCGGTAGAGCGGATCGGCACAGGTCGGCGAGACCAGTACGGCATCTACACCCATCGCCGCGGCAGCCCGGAAGCCGGCACCGACATTGGTGTGATCCACGATGTCGTCGAAGATCGCGATCCGCCTGCCCTCCAACAGCGTCTCCAGCTCCATCGCGGGCCGACGCCGGTACGACGCCAACGCGCCGCGGTGCACGTGGAACCCCGTGACCTGCTCAGCGAGTTCCTCGGACACGACGTACACAGGAACGTCGGGCCAGCGCTCGAGCACATCCCCCAACGAGTCGAGCCACCGTGGTGCCAGCAGGAACGACCGCGGCTCGTACCCGGCCTCGGCCGCGCGCCGGATCACTTTGTCGCCCTCGGCAATGAACAGCCCGTGCTCCTCTTCGAGCAACCTTCGCAGGGTGACTTCCCGCAGCTTCACGTAGTCCGCGAGCCGCTCGTCGGTTGCCTCGGAGACAGGCTCCAGCGGACTCACGAGCGCAGTACCTGCTGGGCAATCTCGACAACGTTGCCGACGACAACGATGGCCGGGGCGCCGACGCCGGCCGACGCCATCTCAGCCGCGATGCCACCGAGATCGGAAGTGACCATCCGCTGCCCGGGAAGGGTGCCGTCGGCAATCGCCGCCGCCGGCGTCCTCGCGTCCCGGCCGAAGCCGATCAACGTCGAAGCGATCACCGGCAGGTTCTCCACGGCCATCAGCAGCACGAGGGTGCCCTGGAGCTGGGCCAGCGCCTCCCAGTTGATCAACGAGTCGGGGTGACCCGGCGGAATGTGCCCGGAGACGACGGTGAACTCATGCGTCACCCCGCGATGCGTGACCGGGATCCCCGACACCGCGGGGACCGAGATCGAGCTGGTGATGCCCGGTACGACGGTCCAGGTGACACCGGCCTCGGCACACGCGATGGCCTCCTCGAAACCGCGGCCGAAGACGTAGGGATCACCGCCCTTGAGCCGGACCACCATCTTTCCCTGCTGGGCCCGGTCGACCAGGATCCGGTTGATCTCCTCCTGCTGGGCGGACCGGCCGCGTGGGAGTTTGGCAGCGTCGATCAGCTCCACATCGGGGTGCAACTCCTCGAGCAGCGGCTGCGGCGCCAACCGATCCGCGACGACCACGTCTGCCTCGGCGAGCAGTCGGCGCCCGCGCACGGTGATCAGGTCGGGATCCCCCGGGCCGCCGCCGACGAGATACACGCCCGCCTTCTTGTCCACCGAGTCCCGGGCGCCGAGCGCGCCCGTCCGGAGCGCCTCCAGGATCGCGTCGCGGACCGCGGCCGAGCGGCGATGATCACCCGCACCCAGTACGCCGACCGTCACGCGATCGTGCTGCCCCGAAGCAGGGGTCCAGGCCGTCGCACGGGACCTGTCGTCCGAGCGGACACAGAAGATCCGCCGCTCTTCGGCCTCGGCGGACACCTGATCGTTGACTGCGGCAACATCTGTCGCCACCACCACGTACCAGGCATCGGCCAGGTCGCCTGGCAGATAACCTCGCTCGACCCACCGCAGGTCCGGGTTGTTCAGCAGGCCTTCGATGGTCGGGGTGATCGCGGGCGAGATCAGATCGATCTGCGCGCCCGTCTCGAGCAACCGCGGAAGGCGACGCTGAGCCACACCCCCACCACCGACGACGACCACGCGACGACCGGTCAGCACCAACCCCGACAGGTACGGCGCAGGCCCGCTCACGCCTCATCCCCCGAGGCGATTCCCGCGGAGTCGAAGGTTGCCATCTCAGCTAGTGCTCGCACGGCACAGGTGAGGATCGGATACGCCAGCACTGCGCCTGTCCCCTCTCCTAGCCGGAGGTCCAGATCGACCAGCGGCTGGAGGCCCAACGTCTTCAGGGCTACGGCGTGGCCGGGTTCGGCCGAGCGGTGGCCGGCGACGCAGTAGTCGACTACTGCGGGGTGGAACGCCTGCGCGACGAGGGCGGCCGCGCCCGCGATCACCCCGTCGAGAATCACCGGAACCTTGTTCGAGGCCGCACCGAGGATGTAGCCCGCGATCGCAGCGTGCTCCAACCCGCCGTACGCGGAGAGCGCTCCCAGCGGATCCGAAGCCGGTACTGCGTGCAACGCCAGAGCCGATCTGATCACCGAGGTCTTGTGCGCCAGGGTGGCGTCGTCGATGCCGGTGCCCCGACCGGTCACCACGTCGGCGGTCATCCCGGTGAACGTCGCGATCAGCGCGGCGGAGGCGGTCGTGTTGGCGATGCCCATGTCGCCGGTGAGCAGGCAGCGGAACCCGTCCCCCACCAGCCTGTCCGCGAGCTCGAAGCCGACGCCGATCGCGGCCAGCACCTCGTCGGGAGAGAGCGCTTTCTCGACCGAGAGATCCCGCGTCCCCGGCCGGACCTTGGCGTGCACGATGTCCAGTTCGTCCACGTCGCCGGCCACCCCGACATCGACCACCCGGACGTCGACCCGGTTGTTGGCGGCGAACGCGTTCACCGCGGCACCGCCGGCGGCGAAGTTGGCCAGCATCCCGGCGGTCACCTCCTGCGGCCACGGCGAGACACCCTGGGCATGCACCCCGTGATCAGCGGCGAACACCGTGACGACAGCGGGGCTGGGCACCGCCGGCGGGCAACTCCCGGTCATGCCGGCGACCCGGACCGACAGGTCCTCCAACACCCCGAGGGAACCGGCCGGCTTCGTCAGCGCGAGCTGACGCTCCGTGGCGGCCCGCATCGCCGCCTCGTCCGCCGCCCCGATCCGGGCCAGGTACTCCTCCACCGCAGGTCCTCCACTCGCTGTGTCGTTGCAGGCCGTCGCCGGCCGTTGCCCGGTCCGACTGCACCTTCGGGCCAACCTCGATCTTCGCATCCCGGGTGCTGTGCTCCGGCCGAGGTCCGGCCAGTACTGTCGGAATTACCACACGTCGCAGATTCCGGAGGATCACAGATGTCGCTCGATCGACCAGTCGCACCGGACCCGTACGAGCTGCTGCCGAAGGTCGGGTCCTTCACCGTCACGAGTACCGACGTCACCGACGGCGAGCCGCTCGATGAGGCCCACGCCTTCGCGGGCGGCAACACGTCACCGCAGCTGAGCTGGGAGGGCTTCCCGGAGGAGACCAAGGGCTTCGTGGTCACCTGTTTCGACCCGGATGCGCCGACGCCGTCCGGCTTCTGGCACTGGATCCTGGTCGGCCTGCCGGCCAGCCTCACCGAACTGCCCACCGGAGCAGGCGCCACCGAGCGACTGGACAACGGCGCGTTCCACATCCGGAACGACTACAGCGCCAAGTCGTACGGCGGGGCTGCCCCGCCGGCCGGCGACCCGGCGCACCGCTACTACTTCGTGGTGCACGCGATCGACGTCGAGGCACTCGACATCGACGGCGACGTCAGCCCCGCGGTGGTCAGCTTCAACCTGGTCTTCCACACGCTGGCCCGCGCCATCATCACTCCGACCTACCAGGCGAGCTGACCCACCGGTCCAGGGCGACCACTCAGTCCTTGATGCCGGACTGGGTGACGCCCTGGATCAGGTAGCGCTGCAGGAACGCGAAGATCAGGACCAGCGGCAGGATCGAGACCGCCGCCGCCATGAACAGCTCGTGGATGTTGATCGTCTGGGCCGTGATGAGCGTCGACATCGCCACCTGCACGGTCCACGAGGACGAGTCCTGGCCGATCACCAGTGGCCAGATGAACGAGTTCCAGTTGGCGATGAAGGTGATCGCCGCGATCGCCGCGAAGAACGGCAGCGAGTTCGGCACCACGATCCGCCAGAAGGTGGTGAAGTGCCCCGCGCCGTCCACCCGGGCCGCCTCCTCGAGTTCCTTCGGGAAGCCCAGGAAGTACTGGCGGAACAGGAACGCCGCGAACCCACTGAACAGGGTCGGGATGATCAGGCCCCGCAGCGTGCTGACCCAGCCCAGTGACGACACCACGATGAAGGTCGGGATGAAGCTCACCGCGGCGGGGATCATCAGCGTCGCCACGATCGCGTAGAACACCTTGTCGGCGTGCTTGTACGGAATCCTGGCCAGCCCGTACCCGGCCATCGATGCCAGCAGCAACTGTCCGCCGGTGCCCAGGATGCCGACCACCGCGGAGTTGTAGAGCGCCCGCGCGATCGGCACGTTCCCGTCGTTGAACAGTTCGCTGATGTTGCCCCACTGCAGGTCCGTCGGGAAAAACTTCCAGTCGGGCGCGGTGATGTCCGCATCGGTCGACAAGGCGTTTCGCAACACCAGGTAGAACGGGATCATGAACAGGATCGTGGCGACGATCAGAGCGATCCAGCGCAGCACCGACCCGACCAGGCCGGCCGTACTGCGGGTGTAGCCGATCGGTTGCGGCGTACCGGCGGTTCTCTCGAGTGCGGCCATCAGTCGTTCGCCTTCCCGAAGCCGAAGATCCTGTTCTGCAACAAGGTCAGCACCATGATGATCACGGCCAGGATGAGCGCACCCGCGCTGCCCCGGCCGAGGTCCTGGATCGACCCGAGCGAGATGCTGTACAGATAGACCAGCGGCGGCCGCGCGTAGTTGGCGTTGCCGATCAGGTTGTAGAACTCGTCGAACGCCTGATAGGCCGCGATCAGGTTGAGCAGCAGGACGGCGACCGAGGTCGCGCGCAACTGCGGCAGCGTGATGTAGCGGAAGATCTGCCAGCCTGGCCGGGCCCCGTCCACGTACGCGGCCTCGTAGAGCGTCGGCGAGATCCGTTGCAGACCGGCGATGAACAGGATCATGTAGAAGCCGAGCTGCAGCCAGAGCCGCACTGTGACCAGCGGTACCCAGTACCACGGCGGGTCGATCGACGACAGCCAGGCGATCTGATCCACGCCGAACCAGCCGAGCACGGTGTTCGCCAGGCCGAACCGGACGCCGTTGAAGACGGACAGCTTCCAGATCAGCGAGGCGACCACGTACGAGCAGGCCGTCGGCAGGAAGAACACCGACCGGAAGAACGCCCGGGCGATCTTCACCTGGTTCACCAGCAGCGCCAGCGCCAGGGACAGCGCGAAGGTCAGCGGCACGATGAAGAGCGCGAAGATCGAGAAGGTGCCCAGGCTGGACAGGAAGTTCCGGTCGGTCAGCATGTCGATGTAGTTCTGCAGACCGACGAAGTTGGACGGCGTGACGGTGTTCTGCGCCTCGAAGAAGCTCAGAACCAGGCTCCACAGGATCGGCAGGTAGGCGAAGACCAGCATGCCGATCACGAAGGGGCCGACGAACACCCAGAACCAGAAGGTGTTGCCGTGAATTCCCGATCCGCCGGGCTTGCGTTTCTTCGACCCGGCCGCCACCTTGCCGCGGCCGGGCGCCTTCGCGGCCTTGGTGGCAGACCCGCTGCTCACCCGAAGAGCCTCGACAGCTCGGTCGTCACCGTCTTGTCCGCCTTCGCGATCTCAGCCGCCGGGTCGGCGCCCTTGCGCATCACGTTCGTGAGCATGTCGTTGAAGGCGGTGTTCATCGTCGGGGTCCAGGCCGGCAGGTCGACCACACCGTAGTCCTGGTTCAGCTTCACCACCTCGGCAGCGACGCCGGTCTGGAGCTTGGTCGCCTTGGCCGCCAGGCTCTTGCGCGGCGGGATGTGGAAGCCGTAGTTGAGGTTCCAGTCCTCCTGGCTCTCCTGGTTGTCCACCCAGAGCGCCTTCACGAACGCCTTCGCCGCGTCGACGTTGGCGCTCTTGGCGGAGACGAACTCACTCCAGCCGCCTGAAGGCAGCGCCGGCTTGCCCTGGGCGTCGAGCTTGGGATAGGCGAAGACACCGAAGTCGTCGCCGAGCGCCTTCTGGATCCCCGGCATCGCCCACAGGCCGGTCCACTGGATCGCGCACAGGCCCTGCACGAACGCGCCCGGATCCGCCCAGTCCGCCGGGGCGCCCAGCAGCAGGCTGTTGCTCTGGTTCAGCTCACGCAGCTTGCTGAAGGCCTGTGCGGCTCGCTCGTTGTTGAAGCCCGGCTTGTTGTCCTCGGTCAGGTAGGCGCCACCGGACGACCACAACGACGGACCGGCGACGCTGATGTTGACGCCGCCGGCGCCGGTGAAGTTGCCGAGGAACAGGCCCTTCACCTTGTCGGTGGTGAGTTCCTTCGCCGCCGCGATCAGGTCGTCCACCGTCTCCGGCGGCTTGATCCCGGCCTTCTCGAACAGGCTCTTGCGGTAGTAGAAGACCTGCGGGTCGTCGATCATCTTGATGCCGTAGAGCTTGCCGTCGATCGTGTTCGTCTTCAGGTCGTTCGGGTTGAAGTCGTCCTTGGCGTCGCCGAGGATGTCGTCCAGAGGCACCACCTGGTTGCTCTTCACCATCGCGATGTTGAGCTGGCTCTCGAAGACATCCGGGGCGCTGCTGGACAGCAGACCCGAGGCCAGCTTGGCACCGTAGTCGCCCGGCACCCACTGGACCGCGACGTTGGAGTCGGTGTAGGCCTTCGCGTACTTGAGTGCGGCTTCCTTGGTCCCGGTCTCGCCGTACTGGTGATACCACTGGGTCAGGTTGACCTTGCTGCCGCCGCCTCCCCCACTGTCCGCCGGCCGGCCGGTGTTGCCGCCACAAGCCGCCGCGAAGGCGGCGATGGCCGCCAGGCCGCCGGTCCGCTTGAGCAGATCGCGCCGGGTCAGACCGGCGTTGGGGATACGAGCAGGCATAGATTCCACCTCCGAAAGCAGCACCGCGACCTGGGGCGGCGCGAGCGGTTTCGGCGAGTTACTTAACAGAGTTAAGCATCACCGGTTTCGCACACGTTACAACTCAGTTCAACATCCGAACAGCCCATTCAGGGTGACAGTTCGGGTACAGATGCCTGGGAATGTCCTGTGCCAGGCGTGTTACGGACACGTGAATCGTTCCAAAACAACAGAGCGCGACGCCGGTTACCCGGCGTCGCGCTCTCAGGAGACCAAATCAGCTGAACTTCTCTTCCGAATCAGCCTTCTGCACCAGGAGCGCCGGGGGCTCGAAACGCGGCCCGTACGCCGCGGCCAGCTCGCGGGTGCGGGCGACGAAGCCCGGCAGACCGCCTGCATAGGCGTTGATGTACTGCAATGCGCCACCGTGCAACGGCGGGAATCCGATGCCGAAGATCGAACCGATATCGGCGTCCGCCACGGAGCGCAGGACGCCTTCCTGAAGGCATTTCACCGTCTCCAGGGACATCGCGAAAGTCATCCGCTCCTGCAGATCGGCGAACGGAATCTCGACTTCGGTTTTCACGAAATTGTTCCACAATCCCGGCCAAAGATGCTTCGGCCCGTCCGCCGGGTAGTCGTAGAAGCCGGCGCCGGCTGCTTTCCCGCGGCGGTCGAACTCGTTCACCATCCGGTCGGTGACAGCCATGCCAGGGTGGTCGTCGAAGGCCCCCGCACTGTCACCCGCCGCCTGTGCCGCGTCCCGGATCTTCTGCGGCAGCGTCAGCGTCACCTCGTCCAGCATCGCCAGCGGCGGCGCCGGGAACCCCATCTGGGTCGCCGCCCGCTCGATCGTCACCGGGTTCACGCCCTCGGCAACCATCGCCGCGGCCTCCATCACCAGCGTGCCGAAGACCCGCGAGGTGAAGAAGCCCCGGCTGTCGTTCACCACGATCGGCGTCTTCTTGATCTGCCGGACCACGTCGTAGGCCTTCGCCAGCGCGCGATCGGAGGTCTTCTCCCCCACGATCAGCTCGACCAGCGGCATCCGGTCCACCGGTGAGAAGAAGTGCATGCCGATGAAGTCGTCCGGCCGGTCGATCCCGTCGGCCAGCGAGGTGATCGGCAGCGTCGAGGTGTTCGAGCACAACAGCGCGTCCGGCTCGACCACGCCGGCGATCTCGGCGAAGACCTTCTGCTTCAGCTCCTCGCTCTCGAACACCGCCTCGATCACGAGATCGCAGCCGGCCAGGTCGTTCGGATCAGCCGTCGGCGTGATCAGGCTGAGGAACTGCTCCGCCTTCTCGGCTGTCGTGCGGCCCTTCTTGAGCTGCTTGGCCAGCAACTTCTCCGAGTACACCTTGCCTTTCTCGGCCGCCTCCAGTGAGACGTCCTTGAGCACAACCTCGATGCCGACCTTCGCGCAGGCATAGGCGATCCCCGCGCCCATCATCCCGGCGCCGAGCACCCCGACCCTGCGAGCCTGGTACTTCGGGACGTCGGCCGGCCGGGATGCCCCGGCGTTGATGGCCTGCAGTTCGAAGAAGAACGCGTTGATCATGTTCTTCGCGATCTGCCCAGTGGCCAGGGAGACGAAGTACCGGGACTCGATCCGGGTCGCGGTGGCGAAGTCGACCTGGCTGCCTTCGACCGCCGCGCTCATGATCGCCTTCGGCGCCGGGTACGGGGCGCCCTTGAGTTGCTTGCGGAGGTTCGCCGGGAAGGCTGGGAGGAAGGCGGCCAGCTTGGGCGAGGCCGGAGTACCGCCTGGGATCTTGTAGCCCTCGCGGTCCCACGGCTGCTTCGCGTCACCGTCATAGGCGTCGATCCAGCGGTAGGCCGCGTCGAGTAGCTCCGCGGCAGGGACGACCTCGTCGACGATGCCGACCGACTGGGCGTGGGCGGGCTTCATCCGCTGGCCCTGCAGCAGCACCTTCATCAGCGCGTCCTGGAGTCCGAGCAGCCGGACCGTGCGGGTGACACCACCGCCACCAGGCAGCAGACCGAGCGTCACCTCGGGCACGCCGATCTCAATCCGGTTGTCATCGGCAACGATCCGGTGGTGACAGGCGAGCGCGATCTCCAGCCCGCCGCCCAGCGCCGCACCGTTGATCGCGGCAACGACCGGGACGCCGAGCGTCTCCAGGATGCGCAGCTGTCGCTTCACTTCTTCCACCGTCTCGAACACCTGGGCGGCGTTCTCCGGCTGGATCTGGGACAGCATCTGCAGGTTGCCGCCGGCGAAGAAGGTCTGCTTGGCGCTGGTGATCACCACGCCCTTGAGATCGTCCTTCTCGGCCTGCAGCCGTTCGACGGTCGAGGCCATCGCGGTGAGGTAGGTGTCGTTCATCGTGTTCGCGGAGGCGCCAGGGTCGTCCATCGTGAGGGTGACGACACCGGCGTTGTTGGTCCAGTCGATCATGCCGAAAGCCTCTCGATGATGGTGGCGACGCCCATCCCGCCACCGACGCACAGGGTGGCCAGACCGTAGCGGAGCTCGCGGCGCTCCAGTTCGTCCAGCAGGGTTCCGATCAGGATGGCTCCGGTGGCGCCGAGCGGGTGACCGAGGGCGATCGCGCCACCGTTCACGTTCACCTTCTCGTGCGGTGCCCCGAGATCGGCCATGAAGTGCAGTACCGCGGCCGCGAAGGCCTCGTTCATCTCGAAGAGGTCGATGTCGCCGACCTCGAGGCCGGCCTTCGCCAGCGCCTTGCGGGCGGCTGGTGCCGGGCCGGTCAGCATGATGGTCGGATCCGCACCGCTCACCCCGGTCGCGATCACCCTGCCGCGGGGGGCCTGACCGAGTGCCTCGCCGGCCTTCTCGTTGCCGACCGCAACCAATGCCGCGCCGTCGACGATGCCGGACGAGTTGCCCGCGTGGTGCACGTGGTTGATCCGCTCGACCTCCACGTACTTCTCCAGCGCGACCGAGTCGAACCCGCCGTGCTCACCGATCGCCGCGAACGAGGCCGGCAGCCCGGCGAGCGTCTCGACCGTGGTACCTGGCCGGACCAGCTGGTCGTGGTCCAGGATCGGCAGTCCATTGCGGTCGGCGACCGGGACGACCGACCGGGCGAAGTACCCGTTCGCCCAGGCCTTGGCCGCCCGGGCGTGCGACTCGGCGGCGTAGGTGTCGACGTCGGTGCGGGAGAAGCCGTCCATGGTCGCGATCAGGTCGGCGCTGATGCCCTGCGGGATGAAGTTCGTCAGCATCGCGGTCTCGGGGTCCATCGCCCAGGCACCGCCGTCGGAGGCCATCGGCACCCGCGACATTGACTCGACCCCGCCGGCCAGGATGAAGTCCTCCCAGCCGGAGCGGATCCGTTGCGCCGCCTGGTTCACCGCTTCCAGGCCAGAGGCGCAGAACCGGTTGAGCTGGACCCCGCCGGTCGTCTCCGGATAACCCGCCGCCAGCACCGCAGTACGGGCGATGTCCATGCCCTGGTCGCCGATCGGGGTCACCACGCCGAGCACGACGTCGTCGATCACGGTCGGATCCAGCTCCGGGTGGCGGGCGCGGAGCTCGGTGAGCAGGCCGGTGATCAGCTGGATCGGTTTCACCTCGTACAGGGCGCCGGTCGGTTTGCCTTTGCCGCGCGGCGTCCGGATCGCGTCGTACAAGAAGGCTTCACTGGATGCGGTCATGGTGATCCCGTCGGTCGAGTGGTCACTCCCGATTGTGACAGTGTTGGTGTCACAATGGTCAAGAGGGGCGCATTATGATCTGCGCCATGCCTGATCCTGCGGAGTTGCTGACGGTCGACGAACTGTCGGCGCGCGTCGGGATGACAGTGCGGACGTTGCGCTTCTACGCCGGCCGCGGCCTGATCCCCCCGCCCGTACGCCGGGGGCGCGTCGGGTACTACGGGCCCGAACACATCGCGCGGCTGGATCTGGTTCGTGAGTTGCAGGCCCACGGGTTCACCCTGTCCGCGATCGAGGGCTACCTGGATCGGATCCCGGCCGACGCGACCCCACAGGACATCGCGTTGCACCGGACGCTGCTGACTCCCTGGATGCGGGATCTTCCGGAGACCCTCGATCGCGCGGCGCTGGTCCGGCGTACCGGCAGGGAGTTGACCGACGACGACATCGAGATGCTGGTCGCCCTCGGCGTGGTCGAGCCGACACCGGACGAGGACGTCTTCCAGGTGGCGACCGCCCACCTCAGCCTCGGCGTCGAACTGCTCGACCTCGACCTGCCGGTGGAAGCGGTACTGGCCGCCGGGCGGATCTTCACCGACCACGGCCGGGCGATCGCCGAGGAACTGACCGAGGTGTTCCGCACCAAGGTCTGGCCGCACTACCGCGACTCGGGCGGACCGCCTGAACACATCCAGCAACTGGTCGAACGGTTCAAGCCCGTCACCATCCAGGGCCTCGTTCTCGCCTACGAACGAGCCGTCGGCGAAACCCAGCGCGACACCGTCCGCCGTCGCCGCTGAGGACCTCAGGGACTCGTCGGGAGCCGGAGGTAGGTGAGGCCGCGGAGGTCGAGGTAGGTGTCGGTGGGGGTGGTGACGACGCGGAGGAGGACGTGGTCGCAGCTCTGGCAGCGGGCGACCAGGCCGGGCGCGTCGACGTAGAGCCTGGCCTCGGCGAAGACGCCGACCCGGCCGCAGCCGACGCATTCGCCGATGGCGGCGGTGAGGTCGACCGCGAAGATCTCCCGCAGCGCACCAGCGGCCGCATTGCCATCCAGATAGGTCGGAACGTCCGCGGTCATCGCGATCCTCCTGTAGGTCCGAAGCGTTCAGTTCTCACCCGGGCCGGGTCGTGCCCGGCGGCGACCAGCAGATCGGCCACCGTCTCGACGAACGGCGTCGGCCCGCACACGTAGGTGGTCGGCTCGTCCTCCGGCTGGAAGGCCGCCTTGCTCAGGATGTCCGCGTCGATCCGCCCGATTCGCGGCTCCCCCGGCGGCGCCTCCCGGGTGTAGACGAACTTGAGGTCCACGTCGTCCGAGGCGGCCAGCTTCTTCAGGTCGTTCACGTAGATCACCGACGTGGGGCGGCGGACGGAGTACAGGAGGCGGGCGGGCGCAGTACTGGCTGCCTCGGCGTGGGCGCGCAGCATCGCCATCAGCGGTACGACGCCCGAGCCGCCGCCGATCAACTGGATCGGCCCGGGCTGCTCCGGCTTCCACACGAACCAGCCGCCGACCGGGCCGCGGACCTCCAGCGGGTCACCGACCTTGAGCACCTCGACCAGGTACGGCGAGACCTCGCCCTCCGGCACCTGTTCGACCGTGAGGTCAATGGTTTCGCCGGTCCAGGCGGAGGCGATCGAGTACGACCGGGACGCGTGATAGCCGTCCGGCGCGGTGAGCCGGACGTCCAGGTGCTGCCCGGCCAGGTGGCCTGGCCACTCGGGCACGTCGAGCACGATCGTCCGGGCGGTCGCTGTCTCCTCCCGGATCTCGCTGACCGTGCCGACCTGCCAGGTCAGTCGCCGGCGTACCGCTGTTCTTTCCATGGATCTCCGTACTCGTGGTAGCCGGCGGTCTCCCAGAAGCCCAGGTCCTCGGTGTCGGACAGCACCAGGCCGCGGACCCATTTGGCGCTCTTCCAGAGGTACAGATGCGGAACCAGGAGCCGGGCCGGACCACCGTGCTCCGCGGCCAGCGGCTCACCGTCGTACTGGTAAGCGATCCACGCCTGGCCGTCGAGGAGGTCCTCGAGCGGCAGGTTGGTCGTGTAACCGCCGTAGCTGTGCGCCATCACGTAGTCGGCCGAGGTCTCCACGTCCGCCAGCAGGGTGTCGAGCGAAACGCCCTTCCAGTCCGTCCCGAGCTTGGAC
>NZ_DASRXP010000026.1:0-21639 GCF_035687465.1 Kribbella sp. | reverse complement strand
CGGATCCGGTCGATGGCCTTGCGGTTGGCGGTCGTGGTCAGCCAGCCGCCGGGGTTCGGGGGTACGCCGTCGGCCGGCCAACGCTCGACGGCGATCGCGAACGCCTCAGCCGTCGCTTCCTCGGCAATGTCGAGATCACCGAACCGCCTGGTCAGGGTGGCGACCACCCGCGCCCACTCCTCGTGGTGCGTCCGGGTGATCGTCTCTTCCACGTCACTCACTGGAACGGCCGGACCTCGATCTTCCGCTTGCAGACCTTCGACGCCTCGGTAGCGAGCTTGAGCGCCACGTCCAGGTCGGGGACCTCCCACACCCAGACACCGGCGAGGTACTCCTTCGACTCCACGAAAGGCCCGTCGGTGAAGACCGCCGCATCGCCTCGGTTGTCGATGACGGTGGCCGCGCTGGTGTCCGCGAGTCCACCGGCGAAGACCCAGTAGCCCTCGGCGATCAGCCGCTCGTTGAACACGCTGATGGCAGGCTGCTCATCGGTGCTGCCGGGATTTTCCTTGTCATCGATCACAGAAACCAGATACTGCATCTCAGCTCATCTCCCGCACTCCGGGACGCCCTCGTCGGCGCCACTCACCCCTCCCACGAACACACCCACCCCAATCCGACACCACCCCCAGACTTCCTCAAGGAAAGGTCAGACTCTCGGTTTCACGCGAGGAAGCCATGAAGCGAACCAACCTTCTATTTCGCCCACGAATCTGTGTCAGGGGTTGAAGAGCTTCCAGTTTCCTTCGGAGACGACCTCGACGGTGCCGTCGATCACTTTGATGGCCGTCTCATCGTCTATCGCGTACGTCGGGGCCGGGATCCCGGACGCCCACTTCTCTATGTTGGCCATCGAAGTGTCCGGCATCTCCTCGCGATCGAGGTGCGGATACAACGTGAAATCCACCAGTCCCAGCGCCCTGTCGCCTCCCACCGCCATATCGCTGCCGGTGGGCACGAACTCCAGGTCGAACTCCGCATCACAGTTGTAAGGGGTCAGCACGATGCTTCCCGCGCTCACTCCGACGTACACCGACTCGCTCAGCGACGGCAAGAGCTCTGCCAGGCCCGACTGCCGCATCCAGTGGGTCAGGTACAGCACATCGCCGCCCCCAACGAGCAGAGCGTCGGTTTCCTGGACCATGGGGATCCAGTTCTCTTCTCGGATGGTCGGCAGCGCGGTGAGCTCCAGCACGCCCAAGGACTTCCAACCCAGCCCGCACAACGGGCTCGGAGCCCTTCCGGAGATCGCCCGCCACGCTAGGCCGGCACCGCCGGGAAAGGGGTAGAGACCGGTGGGAATGAAGAGGGCGCTGGACTCGGCGATCGGCTTGCCCAGCAGGTCGACGAGCGCGTCGGAGATGCTCTGGTTACTGATACCTGAGGAAGTGAGAAGAAGCTTCATGAAGACCTTCCGTCCAGGGTCCACGGATCCGTCGGTCAGCGTAGCGCGCCCGGGGGAGTAGTGGCGTCGAGCCTGCGACTCATGAGGGCGGCGCGTCACGCAGAAAATCGCGTGCATTGTTGCTGTCTGATGGGGTTGGATCCTTCATCGTCTGACCGCTTCACCCGCAACTGTGAGAGCTGAGTGACCGTACATGAAGAACTATCCGCTCCTTGATGTGCGCGTCAGCACGCCGACACTCGAGTTGCGCAGCGCCACCGACGAACTGCTGGATCAGCTCGCGGAGGTCGTGCGCGCGGGCAAGACCCATGCCGAGCCGGCACCGTACGACGACCCGATGTCGTTCTACGAGACCGATCCTGACCTGCGGGTCGCCAAGTGGCTTCGGGCGATCTGGCGGCGCCGCGGCACGGTCGAGCCTGATGCCTGGCGGCTCTACCTCGTGGTCATGGTCGACGGCCAGCCCGTGGGGGAGCAGACACTGACAGGAGTGAACTTCTCCACTCTCGGCACGGTGACGACGTTCTCCTGGCTGTCAGTCGATCAGCGTGGCCAGGGCCTCGGGCACGAGATGCGGGCAGCGATCCTGCACCTGGCGTTCGACGGCCTCGGGGCGAAGGAAGCAGGCAGCGACGCCTTCGTGGACAATCACGGCTCCAACGCGATCTCGCGAGGTCTCGGCTACCAGCCCAACGGGTCCGACTGGGCAACGAGGCAAGGCGAACCCGCCCTGCTCAACCGGTGGCGACTCACCCGGGACGACTGGGAACAGCGCCGCAGGGACGACATCCAGCTCCACAACATCGAGGCCTGTCACGCCCTCCTGCCCCTGTCCTGACGTCAGTCGGTGACCCAGTCCATGTGCTCGATCCAGTTGACGAACAGTGCCCGATCGCCCAGCACCTCCAGCGTAGGAGCAGCATCCAGCGGGCGACGCCGGCTGAGCACGAGGAGCAGTTCGGCGGCTGGGCCGCGTACGGCGACGTCCGCCTTGGTGTGGGCGCGTTCCAAGACGACCATGTCCGGCTCCCGGCGTACCAGCCACTCGCCGGGCGCGTCGGTTGCGTGGAAATGCAGGGTCTGGCCGCTGCCGCGCATCGCATCGGCGAAGTCCGGCCTGTTCTCCCAGTAGCCGCGGGAAGTCATCGTGTCCAGCCAGTCCTCGATGGCCCCAACGGCAAGCTCCGGCGCCAGCTCGTACCGCGTGCCGACCGCCGCAGCCGCGTCCGCACGATGCACGCATGCCTCGCCGAACAGCCGACGTGACCAGAACGGCACGCCCGCGGCAGCGCCGGACGGATCCCACACCGGCGTATCTTCGGCGACCGAATCGAACGCCTGCTTCGCGTCGGCCGCGCCGTCGGTCAGCCAGGCGCGCCACTGGGCCGAATCGGTCGGGGCCGGAACGTAGCCGGCGAACGCCTTGCTCGGCTCGCTCATCCGCTCACCTACGAGCATTGCCACCATCCGCTGGGTCGCGCCGACATGGTCGACAAGTTCGGCCAGCGCCCATTTCGGACAGGTCGGCACCGGGGCCGCCGCATCCTTGCCGTGCACCCAATCGGCGAACGTGTTCGTCTGTTCGACAACAGCGTTCAAATACGCGGACGTGTACATCGCTGCACCTCCAAGTGCTCCACCGATGCCTGCTGAAAACATGTCATAGCCCAGGATCAACCCGCATCGGTCGAACGACTGGTGCAGAGGGAATGGTGCGCGCGTTGGTCAAGGGGCGGTGTAGCGGGCAATCACGTCCACGCAGCGGCGGAACTGGGCCGGTGAAGCGGGGTTCTTCCAGCCGAGCTTCTCGAGTGCCCAGTCGATGGCGAAGGCTGGCGTCCAGCCGGCATCGGCCGACTCGGGACCAGCGACCCGCGCGTACCCGCGGCGTACCAGGTCCAGTCGGTCATGCAAGGGGTCGCCGGCATCCACCTCCCATTGGGCAAAGTCGTAGGCCGGCGACGCAGGGCCGGCGAACTCCCAGTCGATGATGCCGACGACCGTCCCGTCGTGGATCAGGAGGTTCTTCGGGCAGAAGTCGCCATGGGCGAGCGAGAACGGGGGAGCCGCACGGGTCGTCACCTCTTGGCGCAGGAAGTCAGCACCGCGCTCGACGACCGCGGCTGCCGCCGGGCTTAGCACCTCCCTGGCGATGCGTGCGACCCGGGTGATTTCGCCCTCTTCGGGCAACCTCAGTTCGTGCCGGATGCCTCGCTGGTCGTCCGGGACCACGCTGTGCACCCGGGCCAAAATCTCACCGGCATCCGTGACCAACCGCTCGAGATCAGAGGTAGACAGTTCGCCGATGAGCTCCTCGAGCGAACGGCCCGGCAGGAACTGCTGGATCGAGAAGGACAGCAGTTCGCCGTTGTGATCCAGGTGCTCGAGGCCGAGCACCTCTGCTGTCGGCACGCCTACGGCACGCGCCTGCGCCATCAGGTGCGCCTCGTCGATGAACCACGGCACCTGCTGACGCGCGATCCGGACGACCACAGCGACATCGCTGACAAGCTCAACGCGGAACGTCTCATTCATCCCTCCACCGGCGAGAGGAACAAGACACTCGACGTCGCGGCCGCAGACTGACCGCACCACCGAGTCGATGATCGGGCGAGGAGTTGTCACCATCACGCAAGTCCGTTCATCAAGAGTATGAGCAGTCGGTCGGCTTGGGCTGTGCTGTCGGGTGCGTCCTGGGCTGCCCAGGCGATTGCGCCAAGCATCTTCAGTAGGTCCGCTGGGTTCGCATCGGCGATGACTCGGCCTGTCTGTTGCGCGCGTGACAGTAAGGCGGAGCCAACCTCGAACATCTCCGCATGCCAAGTCGATACCGGACTGTTCTTGTGGTCGAGCGCCGAGTTCATAACGACAGCCGACAGCCCGCGATAGGTGAGGCCATGCGCGAGCGCGGCACGCAGCCAGGTAAACAACGCGTCGAGTTCGTCGTCCGTGGTGAGTAGGCTCCGGCCAAGCGTGACCAACTCGGCTATCTGCTCAGCGAGCACTGCCTCAATAAGGTCCAGCCGAGTCGGGAAATGCCGATAGAGCGTTCCGCTGGCCACGCCCACTCGCCGAGCGATGTCGGCGAGGGAGGCATCCGCGCCACTCTCAGCGAACGCGATCCGCGCCTGGGCGACCAGGAGGTCGTAGTTGCGTTGGGCATCTGCGCGCTTCGGACGCCTGGTGTCCGCCTTTGCATTGCCGCTTGCCATGCGATCACGCACCTTGCTAACCGGGGACATGGTCCGGTACGGTCCCCAGCTAACCGGACTATGTCTCACTTTACAAATGAGCCCGGAGGCACGGAGGGTGAAATGACGCAGTACGACCAAGAAATTGGTCCGCGAGAGGTTCTTGAACGCCTTCGCGAAGCCACTGTCAACCAGTCCGCCGAAGAGATGCGCCAACTGTATTCAGTCGACGCGGTTCATGAGTTCCCGTTCACGCGCCCAGGCTTGCCCTCTCGGCTGGAGGGCCGGGACGAGATCATGGACTGGATCACCGAGGTGTGGAGCGCATACCCGCTGAGATACGACAGCTACCGCACCTTTGCAGTCCACGCCACCACTGATCCCGAAACGATCGTCGTGGAGCAAGAAGCACTGGGGACAAGCGGATCCACTGGCGAGGTCACGCTTCCCAACATCATGGTTCTGACCTCTCGCAACGGCCAGGTCACCCACTTGCGCGACTACGTCAACATCATCGCGGCCGAAGCAGCAATAGGGGCAGGGGAGCGATGAGCGTTGGCCAGGAAATTCGATCGTTCTGTGCGGTTGAGGTCGATACGTTGATGCCTTGTCAGCCGTTCTGAGGAGCACCGCGATCACCCAATCAACACCGTTCGTCGACGTGCCGGCTACCGATCCGGCGCTGCTGAGAACGCTGGCGGCCGCTGGTCTGCCAGCAACCGGGCGCTTTCTTCCTAAGGCCGGCTGGGTTAGCCGCGTGTGGGTCGGCGACGAATACGTCGTACGACTGAGCAACGGACAGTTCCGCGACGCGTATCGCCACGAGGCTACAGTCGTCAACCTGCTCGCCGGCAGCGAGGTCCCACACGCCCGGCACCTCGCCCACGGCGACGGCCCGGACGGGCCGTGGTACCTCTCCGAACGCTTGCCCGGCCGAACCATGCACGAAGCGTGGCCGGCGGCGGACTCGCACACGCGCCAAGCAATCATCGAGAGCCTCGGCGCTGCGTTGCGCGCCCTGCACCGGGTTCCTGTCCCGGCGGGCCTGCTGCCGCCCTGGCTGGCCGACGCGCTCGCCGGGAAGCCGTGGGCTGCGTTCCACCCACCCGTGGTGAGTGCGGCGCTCCAGCAGGTCGAGGCTGCCCGGCGACTGCCCGGTAATGACTCCCGCCTGCTCGCGGACGTCGTCGATTGGATCCAGGAGCGGCTGGTGTTGTTCGCCGCCGACGAACCCGTCCTCGTCCATGGTGATTTACATGGATCCAACGTGATCGTCGACCAAGGACGCGTCGCCGGTCTTATCGACTTCGCGGAGGCGTTGGCTCAGCCAGCGGATGTCGAGCTCGATACCATCCTGCGCTGGTGCGCGAAGGCGCGAGAGTACCCACCCGCACCCGACGGACGAGGGCTCGACGAGACCACACTCACAGAGGTCCCCGGATGGCTGCACGGCGCGTATCCGGAGCTGTTCGAGCGCGAGCATCTGCGCGAGCGGTTGAACTTCTATGACATGTACGGGGAGCTCGCGCTGTACGCACACCACCCCCAGCCTGACCTACGCGAAGCGGCACAGCACCGCATCGCTCGCCTGCTTTCCGGCCATAACCATCTAGAGGGACTCGTCTGGTAGGTCGTCGTCTTCGCGCCTACACGGGGTGTTGGTAACGGTGCTGTCACCAGCCCCAATCGAGGGACGTTGTAGCGTTCGTGGCGCGCCAGCTCGGCGTCGCCGCTGGTGATCTCGGGTTCTACGAGTGGAAGTGAAGCTCGACATGACCGCACGCCTCAGAATCCGAACCGCCGCCACCTCCGGCACACCGTAAGCGGAACCATTACCGGGACGATCGGGCTAGGGCGCGTCGGTCGGGGACCAGTACGCGGTCACCGGGAACTGCACCGACCGGCCGATCACGCCGAGGGTCCGGCGAACAGGAGGAGGTTGCCGTCCGGGTCTCGGATGATGAAGGTCCGCGCACCCCATGGTTCTTGGCGCAGCGCCTGGTGAAAATCCGCGCCAGCTGTTTGGTACTCAAGGTATAGCTGACGTGTCTCGGCGCTGCTGCCGAGGCTGATCGAGGCCGACAGCAGATGCTCACGCTCACGGATGTCGCCGACGAACACAGCCTCGTCGACGTGTCTCAGGTTCAGCCTTACCCGGTCGCGTCTGACTTGGCCGTAAAACGCCGGCTCCCCATAGGTGAAGGCGACTGCGAAGCCCAGCTTCGCAACATAGAACTCGCATGCCACGTCGAGGTCGGCGACGAATAGCTGGGCCTCAACCGCTCCCAGCTCACCAGCTGGGGCCGTAAATGTGTTGTTGTCGGTCGTCACGTGCACTCCTGTCCTGAGCGCCGGCCAACTCTCGAATCCGTGCTGGTGCGCGACGAGCTCCTGGGCGTCGCTCAGCTTGAACGACTCCTCGAGCACCTCACGATCGGTCAGGTGCTCGAAACGCGGCAACGTGGCCCGGATTTGAGCGGCCACGGGGTAGTAGCCCTCACGATGCCAGCGCACATACAGCTTCGCTTGCTTGCGGAGATTCTCGAGATTCGACACCGGTGCACCTAATTGTTCTGGTTACGGAACATAGGTGGGCGTAGCCCTTCGGCGGTCGGCCGATGCTCCCTACTGCATCGAACCCATCATCAACGGCAGCCCTGGACCATGTCAACGGGACATCGTGACCTGCGCCAGGATTGGAGCCCGTATGGCAGGTATTGGACAACCTGCGTATCAAGTCCGGGCGTATTCCGAGCCCAGATGAGGCGGCGACAGGTGAGGTGAGCGGGCGCTCGCTCTGAAGCTGCTGAGCTTCGGCGAGGTGGTGTCCGAGGTCGGCAGCGAACTGGAGCCGCATCGGTTGTGCACCTACCTCCGTCCCGGCTCGCGTTGTGTGCCCTGTCGATGCACGCTCTGGTCACCGGACTCGACCTGCTCGGCATCGAGTCTCCTGAAACGATGTGACAGCACACGCCGCGACTGTGCCGGTCCGCCCCAACAACAGCCCCCTGTCGAGATGCAGGAAACATTGACGGCGGTCCCGCTGGCTACTTTGACGAAGTCGGCTCGGTCGGCGGCGTTCGTCAAACTGAGAAAACCTGGTAGTCGTGGGGCGGCGCGGGTGTTTAACTCTTGACACCAACACCTATGGGCAGAGGTAATCGCGATGGCTGGCTACAGGGCACTTACCGACGTATACGAATGGCTGATTCCGGACCACAAGTTGACGCCGGACGGCGCAGTCGGCGCTGTCAGTGACCTCGTGAAGTCCCTTCCGCCCGGGGCGCGCGTACTCGACTGCGCATGTGGAACCGGCCAGCTCGCAGTTGGCCTCGCTGCCCTTGGCCTCGACGTCGTTGCATCAGACGCCAGCCCCGGAATGGTCCGCCGAACGCAAGAATTAGCTGATCAGGAGGGCGTTTCGCTCAACACGTTCGAGGCTACGTGGGACGAACTGCCCGACCACCTCGATGCCTCGACATTCGACGTTGTGTTCTGCGTGGGCAACTCTTTAGGTCATGCCGAAGGAGCATCCGGTCGGTTGTCCGCGCTGGCCTCCATGGCACGGCTACTCAACCCCGACGGCCGACTGGTGCTCACATCACGCACGTGGGAACGCATCCGAGACGGCGGCTCACGGATCGACGTGTGGGACCGACTCACACGACGCAACGGCCGCGATGCAGTCGTCATGTATCAGTGGCAGATCGCAGCGACCTGGGAGCAGGAACACCACCTGCAGATCGTCGTTGCACAGATCGAACCGGACGGGACCGTCATCAGCGGCTCCGAGCGCCTGTCTATCTGGCCATTCCGGTACGACGAACTGACCACGCAACTTCAGGCCGTCGGGCTGACGACCGATGACGTCACCTCCGACCCCGACGGGGGCGGATACAAGGTGGTCGCAGTGCGCGAATGAGCATCGGCTACGTCTGAGCCTCGGCACGGATTCGCAGCCAGTGATGACCGCTCGACTCTCGGCATGAGTGCCCTGCGACGACCGGCTCACAAGTTGACGTAAACGCCGAAGGTTACCTATCCGCGCATTCCGTCAATCTTCATTGCATCTCGACAACAAGCCCCAAACGAAGGGGTGGGCGTGTTTAACGGTCTTTCAATCCTTTAAATACTGCTTGCGGCTTCGTCGTTGCCCGCGGGGTAGTGGATCAGCCGTAGCCGCCGGGATTCATCTGATGCAATACGCGGCCTACAGGTTGACATAATGTCCATTATCGGACATCAACCAACGGGAGTAGAACTATCATTGAGCATCACCGGGAGCATCCGCATCCGCAGCCGCGAACTGGGCGCTACTCCCGGCTGATCAATTCCCGTGCCTGCCAGTTCGTGGGAGACGAAGCACGGGAATTGCCGCATCAGCGGCAACTCCCGTGCGCGGGAGTCAACCGCGGCTGTAGGGCTGCACCTCCGCTTTGCTGGCGCCGATCCTCACGTTGCGGAAGTCGGAACGGAACGTAGCGCCCGGCTGGTAGTCCTTGTACATGCCGAACTTGATCCTGAAGTCGTTCTCGAACGAGTCGTCATGGCAAATGGAACGCGTCGCGTAGCCGAAGTACTCCTCCCGCTCGAAGAGCTTCTCCTCGACGGTGGTCGCTCCCACTCTCTTGTGCCAGACCGCGATACTTCCCCTGGGCGCGCCGTCGTGGTAAGGCTCCACGTTGTACTTGATGACGAAGGAATGCCACTCGTCGACCCCAACGCTCTTGGTCGCCATTGCGATGTCATAGTTCGTGTCGGGGTCCTCGCCTCGGCGGACGAACTGGACATTGTGTCCGTTGCCGGCGCCGGACTGGATGCGCACGCCGCCGATCGGGTTCGCGGTGCACTGCCACAGCTGCAGCAGGTACGCCCCGCTGCCCGTCACGTCAGCGACGCCGGCAGGAATGCGAATGTCGAACCCGACCCACACGTTGGTGTGGAAGGGCAGGTCCCGCCCCGTCGCCAGCTCCGTGCGGTCCCGGAGGGTATTTCCGGCAGCATCCTTCCAGGTGTTCTTGGCGGGGTCCTCAACGATGGCGCCTTCGTACCTGAAGTCCTTGTCCGTGCGGAACGTCAAAGCCCGCGCGTCCGAGGTCCCGGTGATCTGGGGTGCCTCCCCGGCTCCCTGACACTTGCCTTGAAAGAAGCCTCCGCCCTCCCTGAGGTTGCCGCCGTCGCCGATCCCCGGACCGCACGCAGCGGCGTTCTCGATCGTCCAGGTCCGGCCGGCGATACCCGCCGAGTAGCTGGGGACCGCGGCTGCCGCCGCACTGGCGGGTTGTGGGTTCGTCACGGCGGCGACACCCACCGAGGCGCTTAGGGTCAACGCCACGGTGAGGGCCATCGTCTGTCGAGCAAGTCGACCAGGGGCTGGGATCTGCATCTGTGTCACTCCTTTTAGATCGGGGTCTGTTCCATGGCTGCGGTTGACGGGATCTCGGGGGCGGGTAGGTCTTGCCTTCGCAGGGTTTCCGCGAACGCTTTGAGGCTCGGGGTCTGGTAGACGGCGGCGGCTTCGTCGGCGAGCCAGAGAGCGGTTCGGTCGAGGTCTGAGGGCTGCCGGGCCCAGATCCATCGGCGGTCGTCGTTGGCGTGGTCGGCCCAGAAATGGAACGCGTCGCGGAGACTGCCGAAGCCGGGTTCGGCGGGCGCGTTCCAGAGGTCGCGGCCTTCAGCAGCTGCGACCCGGCAGCAGACGGCGAAGGCTCGTAGACAGTAGATGGTGTAGAGCAACGAGTCGGGACGAGCCAGTTCTTTCGGGAGCGCGCCGCCGGGAGCGATGTGGCGCAGCCGGATGCCGAACCGGTCGAGGATCTTGGTGAGCACGGTCCGGTCATCGACGAACTGCAGATAGCGCAGTACCTGCGCGTCCCACCAGACTCCGTGGTTGTTGGTCATCTGTTCTTCCTGCCGGCCGAGTTCGCTCGACCGCATCCAATTGGTCAGCTCGGCAAACCAGTGCTGCAGGCGCGGGAGACGTTCGGTGAATCGTCCGGCCTTCACCAGCAGGTCGACGTGATCCACGAGGTCGGTCAGCAGCGTTGCCTCGATCTGCCCGATCGCCGCGCCGTCGTGATGACCGGGCAGCGCGGCAGCGTGAGCGAAGTGGGGGCGCATCGCGGTCGCCGGGTCCAGAAACCAGCGGTAGAGACGTGCCACCGCGGCGTCGGCGTAGCGTGCCTCGCCGGTTCGGATGTGGGCTTGCACCAGGGTGTTGACGGCCGCGACCGTCTGCCGGAGCCGCCGTTTGTCGTAGCGATCGCTGAACGCGTCCGGGTTCCGCCGGCCGTCGATCCTGATGTACGGCAGACCGTCGGCTGTCTCCGGATTCGGCCAGGAGTAGTTGCCGACCGAGTAGTAGTCGTGGGCGTCTCCGGCCCAGTCCGACGGCTCACGGTCGAGGATGGAATACGGCCGCCCGGCCAGGAACTCGTCGGCTCGGGTCACCAGCTGACGGCTCATTTGGGTCCCGCCTCCGAGAAGGCCTGTTGATACTCGGCCCGGATCTTGTCGCCGCCGCCGTTGCGCCACTTGGTCACGGCGGCCTTCCAGCTCGATACGGGTGCGCGTCCAGCCAGGATGCCGTTCCGCGCATCGGTCAGGTCCTTGCCCAGCTGCAGGCCTTTGGCCGCATCGGTCTCGGAGTACAGGCCCTGGGTCGGATCAGGGGCGAGAATCGGCAGCGCGGCTTCCTGGTAGTCGAAGCGGGCCTGGGCGACATCGCGCCGGCCCGGGTCGTAGATGGCCAGGGTCGGACCGCAGACGTACCCGAATGGCACCAGCCGCAGATTCTGGCCGCGCGAGTTCACGATCGGGTCGCTGCCCTCGAACTTGAACGTCTGCCCCTCGATCCCGAAGTTGCGCAGGAGGTACTCGGAAGATCCGAACGGCGCGGCGAGCCAATCGAGTACCCGGAGCACCTCGCGGACCCGGTCCGGTTCGGCCTGGGTCACAGCGGTGAACGCCTGAGCCGCACTCCCCCGAGGATGTACGGGCTTGCTCGCCGCGTCGTAGCCGAACATCGGAAGAGACCCGAGCTTGAAGCCCGGCACCTCGGCTCCCCACATCTCGTACTTGCTCCAGCCGGCGTACCCGCCGAAGACGATCGGCGTGGTCCCGCTGGTGAACCAGTCGTTGCGTTGGTTGTTGGACGCCACCAGGCCGTCCGGATGGAAGACGCCGGCGTCGGCGAGCTCGCGGGTGTCGGCCAGCGCCTTCTCGTACTCCTCGAGCTCGATGTTGGAGGTGAACTTCCCGCCGTCCTCGATCCAGCTGCCGGGGATGCCCAGGGAAGCGGCGATCATGGTCAGGGTGCTGCCCGGATCGCCGCAGGCCCAGCGGGACTTGCGCTCGTTGGTCAGCCCCTTCAGCAGTGCCTTGAACTCTGCGATGTCCCTGGGCTGCGCGGGCAGTCCGGTACCGGCGACGAGGTCTGCGCGGATCCAGGCGACAGACGGGATCGGTACCCGGGCGATCGGTACTCCCCACAGGGCGTTGCCGTACACGGTCTTGCGCCACGAGTCGGTGGACAGACCCGCCAGGTTCGGATAGTCCTTGACGGCATCGCCCGACAAGTACTCGGTCAGATCGGTGAACTTCGCCTTCAGCAACGCGGGCAACTGCTGCACCGAACCGTAGATCGACACCAGGTCGGGCAGATCCCCGCCGGCCACGGTCGTCGCGAACCGCTGGGCGTAGTCAGCCGCCGGCGCGTACGTGATGTCGAGCCTTCCACCAAGTCGCTTGTCGACCTCCTGCCACAGCGGATTGTCGGACTTGCCGGGCGCCACCGGGTCGAAGGTGTAGGTGAGGGCGGAGATCCGGCCACCCGACAGCGGGGGCTTACCGACCGCCGCGACGGGATTCGGCGGATACTCGAAGTACCCGCTCATGCCGAGCGGGCTTGCGCTCTTCAGCGCGGGTGCGGCGTTCCCGGCCTGGGTGAACGTCGGGAGAATGTCCGCTCCGATCCGGCCGGAGGTTCCCGTCGTCGTCTTGGCGGAGCAGCCGAGAGCTGATCCGGCGGCACCGGCGACGGCTGCCGCGGACAGCCCCTTGAGCAACGTACGGCGCGAAAGCGCATCCATGGTTACGGTTCCCTCCTCATGGCGGGCGTCCGGTCGATCAGCCTTTGACGGCACCGATCAGAAGTCCCTTGCTGAAGTGCTTCTGGATGAACGGGTAGATGATCAGGATCGGGATGACGGACATGACCAGAATCGCCATCTGGATCGATGCCTGGGGTGGCAGCGACTCGGTCGACGCCGAGAGCTCGTCCGTACCGAGCGGCGTCTGGTTCACGACGAACGTTCGCAGGACCAGCTGCAGCGGCCACTTCTCCGGCGACGGCAGGTAGAGCAGGGCAGAGAAGAACGCATTCCAGTAGGCGACCGCGTAGAACAGGCCGACCACCGCGACGACGGCCTTCGAGAGCGGCAGGACGATGAAGGTGAGGATCCGGAGTTCGCCGGCCCCGTCGAGCTTCGCCGACTCGGTCGGCTCACTGGGCACCTCGAGGAAGAAGGACCGCATCACGATCACGTTGAAGGCGTTGACCACCACCGGCAGGATCAACGCCGCCAGGTTGTCGATCAGCCCGAGTTGCTTGACTGTCAGGTACATCGGGATCATGCCCGGATTGAACAAGAGGGTAAACAGTGTCATCAGCAGGATGGGCTTGTGCAACAGCGATCCCGGCCGCGACAGGGCGTACGCGAGCATGATGGTGCAGGCCAGCGACAGGACAGTGCCCACAGCGGTGACCACGACCGACACGCTGAGGGCCCGCGTCACCACTCCTCCCGACAGAACGGCCCGGTACGCCGCGAGCGACGGCTCGCTGGTGAAGAGGACAAGTCCACCGCGCGCGCTGATGTCGCGTTGCGGCGCCAGACTCGTCATCACGACAGCGACGAACGGGACGATCACCGCGAGGCAGGCGACGGTCAGCAGTACACCGCGCGCCGCGGTCGCCCAGCGCGGTTGCCGTCCCATCCAGGCAGGCCGCTCGTCCGACGCCGGTTGACGGTTGCGCCGAGCCCGGCGTTCAGCGGTGGTCTCCAGTAGTCCGGTCATTTCGAGTACACCCCCCGCTCCCCCATGGCGTGGGCGAGCCGGTTCGCCCCGAGTACGAGAACCACGCCGACGATGCCCTTCACCAGGCCGACCGCGGCCGAGACACCCCAGTTCCCGCCGATGATCCCGTTGTTGTAGACGTAGGTGTCGAGCACTTCGGAAGCCTGCGCGCCGACCGGACCCTGCTGCAGGAGGATCTGCTCGAAACCGACCGTGAGCGAATCACCCAGCCGCAGGATCAGCAGCAGCACGATCACGGGCCGGATCGCGGGCAGCGTGACGTGCCACAGCTGCCGAAGCGGGCCGGCCCGGTCGATCGCCGCCGCCTCGTACAGGTTCAGGTCGACCTTGGAGAGCGCGGCCAGGAAGATGATGGTCGACCATCCGGTGTCCTTCCAGATCACCTGCGACGTGATCAGCAGTTTGAACAGCTCCGGTACGCCGATGATCTGGAAGGTTCCCAGGTCCGCGGAACGCAGCCACTCGTTCAGCATTCCGCCGTTGCCGAACATCTGCTGGAACAACGCCACGACGATGACCCAGGACAGGAAGTGCGGCAGGTAGAGGATCGACTGCGTCAGCCGCTTGGCTCGTTCGTTCAGCATCGAGTTGAGGACCAGGGCCAGCGCGATCGGCAACGGGAACACGAACAGCACCTGGACCATCGTGATGATCAGTGTGTTGACGAGCGCGTTCAGGAACTCCGGGTCACCGTTGAAGATGACCGAGAAGTTGCTCAGGCCAACGAAATCCGATCCGCTGATGCCGAGGAACGGCTGGTAGTCCTGGAAGGCGATCACGTTGCCCAGCAGTGGCAGGTAGTGGAACAGAACCAGGACGATCACGCCCGGTACTGCGAGCACGAGCAGCACCCGGTCCCGGTGCCATCGGGCCGCGAGCTGCCCGCGGACGCGAGTCTCGCGGGCGGCAGGCGCACCGGGATCTGCGCCGGCCCCCGGCCGCACCTTGATCCCCGACGACATCAGTGGATCCTGCTGCCGACCGCTGCGATGGCGGCCTCGACCATCCCCCGGACGCGCTCCTGCGCGCCATCCCGCGCCTGCCGCGCGACTTCGGCCGCGGCCGGCCGGTCGTCGACGATCTTCTGCAGGAGTTGCCCGGCCGCAGCTTCGGCCCCAGGTCCCAGCTCGACGAACGGCAGTCCGAGATCGTTGTACATCTGGCCCTTGATCGTGTCGGTCGGCTGACGCAGGTAGACCGACGGAATGCCTTCCGCCAACGCGATCAGAGGCGAGTGGCACTCCATGCTCACGACCGCGCCGGCCCGCCGGTAGACCGCGGCCGCCTCGGTCAGGTCCCAGAACCTCGGCAGGATGTGGACCAGGCCGGCCACGTCGGTAGGGAAGGTCCCCGCGAACTCGGCCTCGGCGACTTCCATCGCGTAGCTCATCTCCGGCACGACGAGCGCCGGCTCGCCAGTGGCTCGCACCCAGCCGATCACGGTCTGCCGCAGAACGTCCAGGTCGGACTTCAGGTAGCCCGCGTTGTAGGCCGACCGGCGAACGTCCTCGGCCGCGGGAGGGGAGTTCCGGATCTGGTGGTACGGCGTGAAACGCAGCCGCGGTACGACGCAGAGGAAGCGTCCGGGCTTCAACTCGTACTCCGCGAGGACCGCCTGGCCGTCCTCGTCGTTGACCACGTCGAACATCACGGTGGCGTCCGGACCGAACGCGATCGTGGGCGCCCCGAGGTCCTGGCCGGCCAGGAACCGCTCGGTCAACGAGTCGCGGCAGTAGACGAACGCGGCCGTGTCGAGCACCTCGCGCTGGAGCTCGGTGAGCAGGTCACCGTCGATCGCGCTGACCATGCTCGCCGCCCGGTCCAGCGTCGATCCGTACGGCCGGAGCGGATCTACTGTCACCCCGAAGATCCCATGCGGCTTTCCGGTCCGCCGATGCCATTCGGCGACCTCCACCTGGGCAACGAGCGATGGCCCCGACCCGTGGACCAAAAGGTCGCCTTCGGCAAACAACCGTTCCAGCTCCGGGCTGAGCGGCTCGCCGGGCGCGACCCGGTCCTCGACGACGTCGACGTCCGGGAAGTAGCGGCTGAGCATCTTCCGTACGTTCTCGTCGATACTGCGGGCCCACAGCGTCAGCTTCGCCTCCGGTGCATAGCGCTGAAAGGCCCGGAGCGCGCCTGGCGTGTGGGCGACGTCGCCGATGTTGACGGTTTGCCAGCCGGAGACAAGAACGACGTGAACCATGAGGAATTCCTGTCCAGCCCATCCCGGGCAGTGGTGGGCTTACGGTCGATTTGGGGCTACGGCGAGCATCATGCCGGTGATTCATCGGTTAATCAAGATCTGCCGAGTGCTCCGACGGTGATCTGTCGGCCAGTGGGCGCTCAGCCGGCGTACGGTGCTGTCGATCCTCGATCGATCAGTTTCGGCGCAGGCCGCGTCACCAGTGCCGACTGGACGCGGCGGCCGTCGATCATCCGGCGCAGTGTCGTGTAGGCGCGCGTTCCGGCTTGCTGCACAGGCATCCGAACCGTGGTCGGGGCCGGCCGCATGGCGTCGGCGATGGGCAGATCCTGGTACACGACGATCGAAAGATCGTCAGGAATCCGCAGGCCGAGATCGATGACCGCCGCGATCGCTCCCGGTGCCGCGACGATGTTGTCGATGATCAGCGCGGACGGCGGCCGGGCCGAGCCCAGGAACTCGCGCGTCGCGGCCGCCAGGTCGGGCGGTTCGTAGCCGACCTGCTTGATCAGCGACCGGTCGAAGCGCACCCCCGCTGCCCGCAACGCCGAGCGGTAGCCGTCGACCCGGGCGCAACTGGCGATCGGGACGAGGGGGCCGCCGACCAGTGCGATGCGGCGGTGCCCGAGACCCAGCAGGTGCGTCGCGGCCAGACTGATGCCGGCCGCGTCGTCGATCCACACCGACACGGAGTCGTCGGGTCGCGGGTTCTGCAGGATCACGTACGGGATCGACCGCTTGGTGAGTTCCTCAGCGGTCTCGGTCCCTTGCTGAGCGGACCGCAACAACACCCCGTCGACCATGCCCGTGCCGACGATCCGGCTCATCAGGTGGCTGCCCGGCTCGATCCACAATGCATCGGCCAGCAACAGCACGTCTCCGTGTTCCTCGGCGGCCGAATGCATGCCACGAATCGCCAGCTCGAAGACCGGGTTCGCGATCTTCGGCACCACCGCTGCGATCACTCCCGATCGGGACAGCCTCAGCGACTTCGCGGCGTGGTTGACGCGATAGCCCGTGTCCTGGATCGCCTGCTCGACGCGCAGCCGGGTCGCCTCGCTCATCCGGATGTTGCCGCGAGCTCCGGAGATCACTGCGGAAACCACGGCCGTGGACACCCCGGCCCGCTTCGCAACGTCCTTGATCGTGGTCATGCCGTCAGCGTAACCGCCCCCGCCCTTGACGCCGATCAACGGAGGCGACGCTCAGGAAGGGAAACCGGAGCCTCGGCGAGCACCGTCTTCGGTCGCGGACAGACGTCACGGTGACCGAGCAGGGGTGAGGCCTGGGAGCGAACCAGATCTCTGCCGGAGATCTGGCCTGCTCTCCCGGGGCCTCACGCGATCACATCGTCACCACCGGCTCAACCGGAAAGGTTCTTCACTGTGGACCTGGGCCCCGGCCTGCACCGGGAACACTTGGACGGACGGGCTTTCGCCCGCAGGAGCGTGCGACCGTGAGGTTCTCGAACGTGCTCTCCGTGGATGAGTACAGCCCGACGCCGCCGTTGCGGACAACGGTGTCACGAGCCTCCAGGATTCGAACGCCGTTCAACGTCACGGTGATGCGGTCACCGTGCACCGACGCACCAAGGTCGACGGGACCTGTCAACGGGTTGCTGAGGAACACCGTGCCGACCGTGACCGGACCGGACGCGTGAGCCTCGCGGACGATACTGGCGTACTGCGTTCTGTTGCTCGTCTTGCCGAGGTGGATCCGGTACCCGTAGGAGTCCGAGGTGTCTCGCAGCGAGATGCCCGCGGTGCCGACGGATCCATTGATCGTGACCGTGGCCTTCGCGGCATAGTCACAGGTATCGGAGAAGCGTGACGGCAGCGTCGAGTCGGCCAGCACGTGCGCCCTGCCATCGGTAGGCGCGAGCTTCAACTGACCCGAGCTGACGGACACCTTTCCTGCGATACCCCGCCAAGTGGCCTGGTCGAGCCCTTCCTTGATCGTGATGTTGTCGAAGGCCGCGGCCCGGCCATGTGTGGAGGCGGCGGCACCACCGGTCGGCAACTGCGTGTCGTCTGCGGAGATCGACGTGTTGCCCACCGTCGCGATCAGATGCTTCCCGACCGCGGAGACGGTCAGCGTGTGCGCGCTGTCCGCGTTGATGGGCAGCGACGTCTCCGCGAGAAGCGTAGACGTCGCGTTGTAAACCTTCACGAGCTGCAGCTTCGCGACGCCCGGCGTACTGACGACATCGGCCCGGTAGTAGTTGCGGGAATCGTGGTAGCGGAACGCGAGACCGGTCGTTGCCGTCGTCTGGTTTCGCGTTCCCGGAACGATGTCGGCAGTCACGACCACGTCATCCGGCACGTCCTGCTGCACTGCCAACGACTGCGTGTCCGTACTCGAGGTCTGCAACAGCTGCGTGTCAGGCTGCGCGCCGCCCAGGGTCCAGGTGCCCTGCACCGGCGTCCAGCCGTCAAGGGAGCCATTGAAGTCGTAGACGGTGCTGTCCAGGCTCGCGTCGGTGAACTCCTCGTCGAGCAACGGCTTCGGGGCGAAGGCTGCCTTGGCCGAGACGGTGACGAGGTTGCCGGTGCGGGTGAATGCGGTCGGGGTGCCGTTGATCTTCACCGCGCGTGCCTTCGGCGCGTTGATCGAAAGGGTGCCGGTGAAGGGATCCCCGAGCGAGATCTGGGCGGTGGCCCCTTGCAGTTCCACATTGACGTCGGACACAACTCCGGAGGCTTTGATGACGGTGTGCCCGTCGTCGACCAGCGACGATCCCTGGGTCAGCGCGTACCGGGTCAGCCCGCCGCCCTTGTCGGCACGCTCGAGGTAGGCGGTCTCGGCGTTGGTCGCGGCAGCTCCGAACTGCCTCGCCGAGGGAATCGCCTCGCGCGACAGGTAGAAGCGGCCGGTCGCTTTCGGCAGGTCGATTTCCATGGCGCTGGCTACGGAGTGATCCACCTGGGGCAGATCGATGCGCGACGCCTTCACCGAGGGCGCGGCGCCGGCCTTGCCAGGAACCACGACCGTGTCCACTCCGGTGGCGCCGGTCGCGGACCAGTCGTACGACAGGTAGTCGACGTCGGTGAGAACCTGCTCGCCCACGCGCACGGCGCCGTTCTTGTGGACGCTCGACGTGAGATCGGCGCCGTGCTGGGCCACGGGGACGAGCTGCACGCCGGCAACCGGTGCGGCGCCGGGCACCGTGTCGAACCCGACCGTGGCGACGTTCGTGTTCGGGTCGACGGTGACCGGATCGCCGGGGAAGTGCCAGAGCTGCCGGTAGTCGTGCGCGCCGGCGTCACCCGTGAGGTCGTCGGAGACGACCCAGAAGCCGGGCTTGACGAAGTAGACGACGCGATCGTGCGCGATCGGCCGGTAGGCCCGCGTCGTACCGCGGTAGATGTCGAGGCCCGCGTTCGAGCGCCACAGCGACGTCGAGCGGGGCAGGCCGGCGGGCTGCGGTTGTCCGTCGACCTCGACGGTGTTGTGCGCCTCGGTCGTGCGGCGCATCCAGTCGTTCGTCGGGGTCGCGCTGTAGTCCCCCGCTCCGGGGTCGACGATCAGCGGCCGCCCGTACGCCGCCATCACCAGGCTGAGGTCGTCGGGATGCCGATGCGAGGCCGTATAGCTGGAGTTCTGGTTGTTGATCAGCATGTACCGGGCATCGGCGTCCCACCCGGACCGCTGGACCGCATAGCTGATCGGAAACACCGTGGACGGCAGCGTCGGGACGGTCCCCTCGGTGCGCCCGGAGGCGACCCAGGTGAAGTCGGACCAGGAGTTGCGCTCACCGGTCCTGCGACTCGCGCTCTCACCCGCGTCCGTGTTCGGAGAATCACCGACGAGCGCGGTCTCGAGATTCGGCTGACGGGTCGCGAACAGCGCATCCGCGATCCAGTCCGCCGACTGAACGATCCCGTCGGGCAGGGTTCGCCCGTTGGCATCCGCAACTTCGATCATCGTGTTGATCAGATCCGCCACGTAGGCCTGGTAGTTGAACGTCGGCTCGCGGTACACGCCGTCGCCCTTCACCCAGGCGCGCAGGAACCGCTCGACCGAGCGCACCGCGAACGGCTCCCAGACGAACGACGCCGAGAACTCGGGCAGATAGACCGCCGTGACGTAGATCGCGCGGGCCATCGAGACGTACCAGTTGTTTCCGACATGGATCTGCAGCACCGTCGCGAGGAGATCCGTCGTCGCGTGCACCCCGGACAGGTACGCCACGAGGTCATCCGCGTCGATGCTCGGCTCCGTCCGGAACACGGAGAACGCGCTGACGAGCTGGGTCAGCCGCTTGCCGCCCGACAGGTTGCGGTTCTGTGGCCAGGTCTGATTGTCGGCGAAGAAGTCCAGGGAGATGTCCATCCACGCCGACGCATACGCCGCACGCTTCTGCGGGTCGCTCTCCTTCAGATAGGCGCTCGTCAGCGTCGGCATGAACGTGAAGTCACTCATCAGAACCTGTGCGCTGCCTGGGGTGGTCTCCGTCCCGCCCCAGGCGTCCGCCCAGTCCACGTCGACCCGCTGTGCGGTGTCGTCGAAGAAGTCACGGGTCTCGGTGCCGAACCGGAAGATCCCCGCCGCCAGTTCGTCGGCGGTCGAGTCGCCGCCTCCTCCCCCGCCCACCCCCGGGTACTCGATACCCGAGCGGCCCGCGTAGTAGACCTTGAGCTCGGTCGCGGCGCCAGCCTCGTCGCCGGCGGCGAGCTCCGCCGCCACGCGGTCGAGCCCCGGACGCGTCAGGTCGAGCAGCTCACCGAGATCCGACATGCCGGTCGTGGCGGCCCGGGCCGGCGACAGACCCGTCGCCATCAGAGCCACCGCGACTGTCGTCGCAGCCCACGCACGGGCACGGCGGCGAGTGCTCCGCCGAAGAAGTCTTCGTTGCATCCCATCTCCTCATGACACGTAGAGTGTTCGCTGGGTCCTTCGACTCCAGGTCGGGACTGTCCAGCAGGCGGGTCGCCGCGCCGATGTCCGTGTGGTCGAACGCGAACGTGCCGTCCGGCCCGAATGCGACGTCGGGTCTGGTGATCTTCTGGCCACGCAAGGTGGCGAGGGTCAGCGATTCGCGGCGGTAGACGAAGTCGGCGCCGTCGAGCCGGTCCCTGACGTCGTCGAGAAAGTTCGGCGGGAGCACGAAGCGGCGTGCCGATGTCATGCGTGCTCCTAGGTGACGTATCGTTAATTCACCGTAGACTTGGTTGCGACGTTACGTCAACGGTTCGAGGGAGGCGTGCAAGCGTGGCAACACAGCGTGACATCGCCCGCACGGCGGGGGTATCTGTCGCGGTGGTGTCGGCCGTGATCAACGGCACGACCCACACCCGGATGAGCGAGGCCACCCGTGCGCGGGTCATCGAGGCAATGGGGAGCCTCGACTACCAGCCCAACCAAGCGGCCCGGTCCCTGCGGCTCAACCGCACCGGCATGATCGCGCTGATCCTCCACAAGCTCGACAATCCCGTCTACACCGACCTGCTGCGCGGCGTCTACGGGGCTGCGGCCGAGCACGGCGGGACAGTCCTACTCGGCGACGCCGAGACGATGCGCTCAGGCAGCCAGTTCGTCACCCGGCTGCTCAGCCACGGCACCGTCGACGGCATCCTGATCCGGGACGACCGGCTGTATGACGACAACGTGATGGCCGAGCTTCGCTCCCATCCCAAGCCGATCCTCAGCCTGGACTACGCCCAGGACCATCCTTGGGTCGGCATCGACGACTGCCGCGCGGGCGAGATCGCGACCCGATTCCTGCTCAACCTGCGCCA
>NZ_DASRXP010000025.1:0-7798 GCF_035687465.1 Kribbella sp. | reverse complement strand
GTGGAGACGTACCGGCGCAAGGACGGCGTCGTCACCGCGCTGGACTTCCGGACCAGTCCCGACTTCGCGGCCAAGGCCGAAATCGATGTCGCGTCGATGAAGAAGTCCGTCATCGACAGCCTCTGAGGCCCCCGCCCGGGTGGTCCGGAGGACGGTTTTCGGAAACTGTCCCCAGGGCGCCGTACGGTGGAGGGCATGAGACAGGTCACCGATCTCCAGCGTATGGTCGCGCCCCTCAAGGTCGTGTCCGATTTCGACCCGGCGGGCGACCAGCCGGCCGCGATCGCGGAGCTGGAGCGCCGGATCAACTCCGGCGAGCAGGATGTGGTGCTGCTGGGCGCCACGGGTACGGGCAAGACGGCGACGATGGCGTGGCTGGCGGAGAAGATCCAGCGGCCGATGCTGATCCTCCAGCCGAACAAGACGCTGGCGGCCCAGTTCGCGACCGAGCTGCGCAACTTCTTCCCGGAGAACGCGGTCGAGTACTTCGTCTCGTACTACGACTACTACCAGCCTGAGGCCTACGTCCCGCAGACGGACACCTACATCGAGAAGGACTCCTCGATCAACGAGGAGGTCGAGCGGCTCCGGCACTCCGCGACCTGGTCCCTGCTGACCCGGCGTGACGTGGTCGTGGTCGCGACCGTGTCGTGTATCTACGGCCTCGGCTCTGCCGACGAGTACCTGAACCGGATGATCCACGTCAAGGTCGGCGACGAGATGGATCGCGACGGCCTGCTGCGCAAGCTGGTCGGGGTTCAGTACGCACGGAACGACCTGGCCGGCACCCGTGGCACCTTCCGGGTCCGCGGCGACACGCTCGAGGTGTTCCCGGTGTACCAGGAGCTCGCAGTACGGGTGGAGTTCTTCGGCGACGAGATCGAGCGGGTGATGACGCTGCACCCGCTGACCGGCGAGGTGCTGAGCGAGGAGAGCGAGCTCTACATCGGCGCCGCGACGCACTACGTGACCGCGCCCGAGAAGATGGAGCGCGCGATCAACAGCATCGAGGCGGAGCTGGCCGAGCGGCTGGCGGAGCTCGAGCGGGGTGGCCAGTTGCTGGAGGCCCAGCGGCTGCGGATGCGGACGACGTACGACATCGAGATGATGCGGCAGATCGGCACCTGTTCCGGGATCGAGAACTACTCCCGCCACACGGACGGACGCGAGGCCGGTACTGCGCCGCACTGCCTGCTGGACTACTTCCCCGAGGACTTCCTGCTCGTCATCGACGAGTCGCACGTCACCGTGCCGCAGATCGGCGGGATGTACGAGGGCGACATGTCCCGCAAGCGGACGCTGGTCGAGCACGGGTTCCGGCTGCCGTCGGCGATGGACAACCGGCCGCTGCGCTGGGAGGAGTTCCTGGAGCGGATCGGCCAGACGGTGTACCTGTCGGCGACGCCGGGTCAGTACGAGCAGGACAAGTCGGACGGGTTCGTCGAGCAGATCATCCGGCCGACCGGCCTGATCGACCCCGAGGTGATCGTGAAGCCGACCAAGGGGCAGATCGACGACCTGATCCACGAGATCCGGATCCGGACCGAGCGCAACGAGCGGGTGCTGGTCACCACGCTGACCAAGAAGATGTCGGAGGACCTGACCGACTACCTGCTGGAGATGGGGATCCGGACCAGGTATCTGCACAGCGAGGTGGACACGCTCCGCCGGGTCGAGCTGCTGCGCGAACTGCGGATGGGCGAGTACGACGTCCTGGTCGGCATCAACCTGCTGCGGGAGGGCCTGGACCTGCCCGAGGTGTCGCTGGTAGCGATCCTGGACGCGGACAAGGAAGGCTTCCTGCGCTCCGGCCGGTCGCTGATCCAGACCATCGGGCGTGCGGCCCGGAACGTGTCGGGCGCGGTGTTCATGTACGCCGACAAGATCACGCCGTCGATGGAGATGGCGATCGACGAGACGAACCGGCGGCGCGCGAAGCAGGTCGCGTACAACACCGAGCACGGGGTCGACCCGCAGCCGCTGCGGAAGAAGATCGCCGACATCACCGACATGCTCGCTCGCGAGGACGCGGACACCGCCGAGCTGCTCGGCAGCGGACGCAACCAGAGCCGTGGCAAGGCGCCGGTCCCGGGCGGCCTCAAGGGCAAGGCGGGCGAGAAGGCGAAGGAACTGGCCGGCGGCCTGCCCTCGTCCGACCTCGCCGACCTGATCCAGCAACTCACCGACCAGATGCACAACGCGGCGGCCGAGCTCCAGTTCGAGGTCGCCGCCCGCTACCGCGACGAGATCTCCGAACTCAAGAAAGAACTCCGCCAAATGGTCAACGCCGGCGCCAAGTAGTCCAGGCGGAGTACGAGCTGAAGGGGAGGGGCGGATGCTGGATCATCTGGCGTTGCAGTGTGATGACCTCGCGGTCAGCAGACGGTTCTACGAGCAATTGCTGGCCCCGCTCGGAGTCACGGTGACGATGGACCGCGAGGTGGTGCTGGGGCTGGCCGGGCCGGACGGGATGCCGCGGTTCTGGCTCGGGCGGACGCAGGGCGGGGTACAGCGGGAGGTTCACGTCGCGTTCGCCGCTCAGGATCGGGCTGCCGTGGACGCGGTTTTCGCGGCTGCCCGCGCGATGGGGGCGGAGATCCTGCACGAGCCGCGGGTGTGGCCCGAGTACCACGAGACCTACTACGGCGTGTTCGTGCGTGATCCCGACGGGAACAATGTCGAGGCCGTGACGCATCGGTAGCGATCGGGGAGAATCGCTGTTCGGAGCGGAGGGCTGAGATGAGACTGAGCGGGGCTGAGTTGCTCGAGCATTGTCTGGCCAAGCCGGGGGCCTGGCAGGACGAGCCGTGGGACGGGGACGTGGTCGCGAAGGTCGGCGACAAGATCTTCGCGTTCCTGGGTGGCGGCGAGTCGGTCGGGATCAAGTGCGGCAACAACCGCGACGAGGCCGACGAGCTGGTCGACACCTATCCGGGCGACGTCGCGAAGATGGCCTACATCGGCCGTTCGGGCTGGAATTCCGTCCGGCTCGGCGGCGCCGTGCCCGACGACGAGATCCTCGAGCTGGTCGACACCTCGTACATCACGATCGTCGCCAAGCTGCCGAAGTCCCGGCGCCCTCCCGTCCCCACCTGAGGCGTGAAGGCCAGGTCCGGCGGCGCAACCCACAAGTATGTCAGCAACAACCTGATTACGTAGCGGTTGTATTCCCGTTGCGCGACGTGATCATCCCAACAGCCGGGATCGCCGTCCTCGATTTGGATTCGTGGACGTCGATCCACCAGAATGGGGCCCGTTGAAGGGGAGTATTCCTTCGCGGCGGTATCGTCATCACGGTCAAGGAGTTCGTCTCCACGCCCGGTATCGCCGGCCAGGCCCGAGGTTCGAGTCAGGCGGAAGAGACCTTCGGAGTCCGTCTTTCGTCTGCGCTCCGGAGGTTCCTGTGCACGTTCATGACTACGTCTGGTACATCACCGTCGGCGTACTGCTCGCAGTGCTGGCGTTCGATGTCTTCATCATCGGGCGCCGCCCCCACGAACCAACCACCAAGGAATCCGCCACCGCGATCGCGGTGTACGTCGGCCTGGCCGTCGTCTTCGGGCTCGGGGTCTGGGCGTTCTCGGGTGGTCAGTACGCGGGAGAGTTCTTCGCCGGCTGGCTGACGGAGTACAGCCTGAGCGTGGACAACCTGTTCATCTTCCTGATCATCATGGCCAGGTTCCAGGTGCCTAGGAAGTACCAGCAGACGGCCCTGCTGGTCGGCATCATCCTGGCGCTGGTCTTCCGCGGCATCTTCATCGCCGTCGGCGCGGCCGCGATCAACGAGTTCTCCTGGGTCTTCTACGTGTTCGGCGCGTTCCTGGTCTACACCGCGGTCCACCTGGCCCGCCAAGGTGAGAACGACGACGAGGACTACAAGGAGAACGCGGTCATCCGGTTCGCCAAGCGGCGGCTGAAGGCGACCGACGAGTACAACGGCGTCAAGCTGACCGTGGTGCAGAACGGCAAGCGGTTCGTCACCCCGATGGCGATCGTGATCATCGCGCTGGGCACGACCGACCTGCTGTTCGCGCTCGACTCGATCCCGGCGATCTACGGCCTGACCCAGGAGCCGTTCCTGGTCTTCACCGCGAACGTGTTCGCCCTGATGGGTCTGCGCCAGCTGTACTTCCTGCTCGGCGACCTTCTCCGCCGCCTGGTCTACCTGTCGCTCGGACTGTCCGTCGTGCTCGCCTTCATCGGCGTGAAGCTGGTGCTGCATGCGATGCACGAGAACGAGTTGCCGTTCATCAACGGCGGCCAGCACGTCAGTTGGGCGCCCGAGATCCCGATCTGGTTCTCGCTCGGCTTCATCATCATCACGCTCGCCATCACGACGATCCTCAGCCTTCGCAAGTCGCGCAACACGCCGCAGGTCAAGGCGGACGACGAGGAGATCGTCGCTGCTGAGGCAGGCGGCGGCGAGCTGGACGAGGCGACGCCGGTCGCGGACGATGAAACCCCGGCCAATCTGGACCCGGCGACCCGCGCCGAGCTCGAGACCCTCGAAGAGCCAGAGCAAACAGACGCTAAGAAGTCGTAGCAACAAGCACAGACGCAGCCGCCCGGACCTCACGGTCCGGGCGGCTGCTGTTTTGCGCACACGCGCTTGTGCTGCGGACCGCAGGTGCGGTCGGGCAGCTCCGTGCTGCGGGCCAGGGGGAGTGCGAGCCTCAGAGGCGGGCGGCGGCGACCAAGGTCTCTAGGCGGGTGGGGAGGAGGGGTTCGTTTTCGAGGCGTTTGCCGGTTTCTGAAGCGTGCAGCATGCCTTCGGGGGAGACGAAGCCGACGTGGTGGACCTGCTGGCCCGGGCGGGCAAAGAAGTACAGGTCGCCCGGCCGGACCTCGTCCACCGGGATCCGCTCGAGCATGTTCGCCTGATCGTGCGCATCCCGCGGCACCCGCTGCCCGAGCACCCGGCTCACTGCATGCACCAGCCCCGAACAGTCCAGCCCGTACGCCGAAGTCCCACCCCACAGGTACTCGAGTCCCAAGAACAACGACCCCAGCCGGATCCGGTCCTCGGCACCCCCCGGCGATACCGCCCGCAGCGCGTCATCCGCCAACCACCCCTGCGCCCCGTCGGGCAACGCCACCCGAGTGAACCCGTCGGCATGATCAGTCGACGCCAGCACGGTCGCGAACGACAGCTCCATCAACGGCCCACCACCCGGCTCCGCCAGCAACGTCGCCATCGGCACGCTCACCGCCACGGGATCAGTGGCACTCCCGGGCAACTCACCCAGGTGACTCGACGGAACCCAACCGGGATACCCGAGCTCATCAGCAGACGATGGCTGCCACGGCGCGAGGATCTCCGACCAGCCGTCCCGCTCGGACCGCACCAACACCGGCTCGGCGAACAACAACTGGGTCAGCGTCCGGCCGTGCAGGCCGAGGCGGGTCTCGGTATCCATCGACTTCGCCCACTCTGCGACATCCGGTACGGCGGCGACCGCCGGGCCGTCGATGTCACGCGGAGCGTCGGGTGAGGTCCACACGGTGCTGACCGGGACTTTGGCAGCAGCAAGCTTCATGAACTCAACCCAATCACGCCGAGCCCGGGATCCGTCGGCAGGTGGATCGCGGGGCCTTCGTACCAGATCCCGCCGACCACGGGCGACTCCATCAACCACCACGCGGCGTCCAGGTCGTTCACCGTGGTTGTCGGGTACGCCGCGACCAGGGCGGCCGCGGCTCCAACGCCGACGTGACTCTCCATCATCGAGCCGACGATCGACCCGATTCCGTGCTCGCGAGCCAGTTCCAGCAGGGTCCGGGCCGGCCCGAGCCCGCCGCACTTGGCCAGCTTCACGTTCACCAGATCCGCCGCGCCGTGACGGATCACGGCCACCAGGTCGCGTACGCCGTACACGCTCTCGTCGGCGAGGATCGGCGTGCTCACCCGGTCGGTGATCCACGCCATCCCCTCCAGGTCGGCGGCGGCCACGGGTTGCTCGACCAGTTCGATGTTGCTGCCGGCATCCTCGAGGGCGCGGATCGCGGTGACGGCGTCGCGGCGGCTCCATCCCTGGTTCGCGTCGAGCCGGATCCGCGGCTCGGGCCCGACGGCCTCGCGGATCTTGTGGACCCGCTTGAAGTCGGCCGCCGCGTCGCCGGTGCCGACCTTCACCTTCAGTACCTCGAACCCGTCGGCCACCCGGTCCTTCGCGGCCCGCACGAGCGCCGATGGATCCCCGGCCGACAAGGTCACGTCAGTCCGGACGACGTCGACGGTAGATCCCAGGAAGCCGTGCAAGGTCTGACCGCGGCGCCGGGCAGCCAGGTCGTGCAGCGCCACGTCGACCGCGGCCTTCGCGCCGAAGTTCCCCTGAACAGCGGACTGGATCCGGCGAAGCCCCTCGGTGAGATCATCGGGCCCCAACCCCTCGAGCGCCGCTGCAAGAGGCCCTTCGACACAAGCCTGAGCTCCGGCGAGCGATTCGCCAGTCACCTTCCAAACCTGCGGCGCCTCACCCCACCCCGTCTCCGAGCCGTCGCTGATCGAGACGAGCAGGGACTCCACATGGGTCGCCGTCCGCAAGGCCGTCACGAACGGAGTGTGCAGCGGAGCCGACACGATATGCGTGCTGACCTTCATCGAACCGCCTCCAGATCATGCCGATGGTCCCAGGCCTCGGTCGCAACCGCAGCGATCAACCGCTGCGCCTCGGCGTCGGGCAACGAAGATGTCGTAGACACAGTCAGTACGAACGCCTCCGCGTCCGCGGGTCGCACGATCCCGCCATCATGCCGGATCCGCGCATCCCAGCCGTTCTTGTGCTCCACCCGCGTCCCGGCTGGCACCCCGGCCGGGATCTCGCCGTTCCACTCGTTCGCGGCCAGCAGGTCGCGCAGATAGTCGCCCGAGGCCCCTTTGTCATTGCCCACCGCAACCAGTACCGCGGCCAGGTCGGCCGGGCTCATCTCGTTGCTGATCCCCGCCGCCTGGGCCTCCACGTCATCGATGCCACGACGGATCGCACTCAGCCCCGACCCGTACTGCGCCAGCACCGCGTTCGCGGCCTCCACCCCAACCTGCTCCAGCACCAGGTCGGTGGCCAGATTGCTCGACTTCGTGATCATCTCCGCAGCCAGCCACCCGAGCTGCACCTCGGTGCCCAGCTTCGTCCAGGTCGCGGGCGCCTCGTCCTCGGCCGGATTCACCCCGAACCGTCCACCGGCCGCCGACGCGAAGTCGTTGTGCACAGTTACTGGCTGGTCCAGCGCGAGCTCACCCGCCTCGACCTGCAGCATCATCGCCATCGCCACCGGCAGCTTCATCGTGCTCGCCGAGTAGTGCGTCCGCTCCGCCCTGTGCGTGAACACCGGTACGCCGTCGAGCCGCCCCAGCCAGACACCGAACTCGCCGGCCGCCTCGACCCCTCGAAGCAGGTCTGCAATTCCCATGCCAGTCACCCTTCCACACGCCCCGAACCCCCGAACTTGCCGGGCCTGGCAGACTTCCCGGCGTGTCCAGACCACTCGGCCTCCTGCTGGGGTTCGCCGCCGACCGCCTCCTCGGCGACCCGCGCCGGTTCCACCCGGTCGCCGGGTTCGGCCAGGCAGCCACCCGCCTCGAGCGTCGCCTGTACGACGACTCGCGCCCGGCCGGTACGGCGTACGCGGGGGTGCTCGTGGGTTCGGCAGTCGCGGCGGGCGTAGTCGCCGAGCGGCTGACCCGGGACAAGCCGATTGCGAACACCCTGCTGACTGCGGCCGCGACCTGGGCCGTGCTCGGCGGACGCAGCCTGGAGCGTGAGGCCGAGGTGATGGCCGGGCTGCTCGAGGAGAAGGA
>NZ_DASRXP010000024.1:0-2960 GCF_035687465.1 Kribbella sp. | reverse complement strand
GGGGCGGGCTGCTGGGAACTTGTTGGGGAAGCCGGTGGAGAAGATCTCGCGGGAGGGGATTCGGGAGATTCTCGAGAGTTCGGGGCAGTGGCCCCTGACGCGGTACATCACTGCGGTGGGGGTGCCGGAGGAGGTGCAGGCGCGGTGGCCGTGGAACCGGCGGTCGAAGCCGACCAGTCTGCGCGAGGTGATTGACGGGATGCCCGAGGACGACGATCTGAACTTTGCGATTCTGGCGTTGCAGTTGCTGGAGAGGCATGGGTCAGGGTTGACCACCGAGGATGTCGCTCAGGCTTGGTTGAACGATCTGCCGGCGGGCCGGGTGTTCACCGCCGAACGTGTTGCCTACCGCAACCTTCTTGATGGTGTCGACCCGCTGAGGGCCGCGGTGGTGCGGAACCCGTTCCGCGAATGGATCGGGGCGCAGATCCGCACCGACGTCTACGGCTGGGCTAATCCGGGTGACCGGACAGCCGCCGCCCACCTCGCGTTCATCGATGCGCGGCTGAGCCACACGGGCGCCGGTGTCGATGGTGCGGTCTGGGTGGCTGCGATGTCAGCGGCCGCTCTGGCGCTCGACGATCCGGTTGCCGTAGTGCGAGCCGGGTTGGAAGCCGTGCCACCTGATGGAACGCTCGCCGAGGCGGTTCGCTTCGGGTTATCCCTTGCAGGGTTGCCATTGGACGACGCGCTCGATCGCCTGCACGCGCAGTACGGGCAGCTTCACTGGGTGCACTCGGTCAACAACAGCGCGCTCACGGCGTACGCGCTGACGGCGCCGGACTTCGCCACCGCCGTCGGTCGCGCGGTGATGGGCGGGTGGGATACCGACTCGGTCGGGGCGACTGTCGGTGCGGTGTTTGGCGCAGTGCTCGGGGTTCCGGCAGAGTGGTCCGAACCATTGGACAACCGGATCGCCACGAGCTTGCCCGGGATGAACCAGGTTGCGATCGACGAGCTGGCGTCCCGGACGCTGGCGGTTTCGGCCGGGGCAGGGGTGGGGACGGTATCGAGCACTGCGGAGGGGGAACGGCGTGGTTGATGTCGTAGTCGTGGGGAGCGCGAACGTGGATCTGGTGTTGCCGGTCCAGCGGATCCCACGGCCCGGCGAGACCGTTCTGGCGACCGGCCTGAGCCGGGGTCCGGGCGGCAAGGGGGCCAACCAGGCGGTCGCCGCGGCCCGCGCCGGTGCTTCGACTGCGCTTGTCGCCTCGCTCGGCTCCGACGACGGCGGCTCGCTGTTGCGGGACGCACTCGCGGAGTCCGGCGTCGACCTGTCGCTGGTGTCGTGGACCGACACCCCGACCGGTACGGCGATCATCACCGTGGACGCCGACGGGGAGAACGCGATCACGGTGGCGCCGTCGGCGAACGGCGAGCTGAAGCTGTCCGGCGAGGCGGCCGCGGCGGTGCGCGGGGCGAAAATTGTCCTTTCCCAATTGGAGATTCCGTTCGCCACCGTCCAGGCGGCGGCCGAGGCGAGTTCGTACTTCGTGCTCAACGCCGCGCCCGCCGCCGAACTCCCGGACGAACTGCTCGCGCACGTCGACCTGCTCGTGGTGAACGAGACGGAGGCCGAGGTAGTTGCGGGCGGCGACAGATCCTCGCTGCTGGCGAAGGTGCCGGCCGCGGTCGTCACGCTGGGCGCCGCGGGTGCGGTGATCCTGGCCCGGGGTGCCGCTGAAATATCAATCCCGGGCGTGTCGGTCGAAGTCGTCGACACCACTGCCGCCGGAGATACGTTCTGCGGCGTGCTGGCGGCTACCCTGGCTACGGGGAGCGACCTGACGAATGCGGTGCGACGCGCTAACGTTGCTGCTTCATTGAGCGTTCAAGCCGCGGGGGCGATCCCTTCGGTGCCTCACGGGGATGTCATCGACGCACGCGCTGCGGAGGTATACCTGTGAACCCCCTCGAGCCGAGGCCGATCGATCTGCCGGCGAAGGTCGATCTCGGCTTGCGAGCCGATCTCGCCTTCCTCGACGACGCCAAGATCCTCGGTGCCCCGGACGACCCGGCTGACCTGCCGCGCTGGCGGGGCAAGCTCGCCGAGTGGCTGATGGGCGCCTACGGGCGGACGGGGTACGACGGCGGTTCGCACTACGAGGTGCCCGGGCGCGAGTGGACCCAGAAGGCGTACTCCGTCGCGTTGGTGTGGCTGTGGGATGACCTGCTGTATGACGTGGAGACGGGGAAGTTCACGCCGGAGAAGTTCGTCCAGCGCGGGATCGAGGACTTCGGCGGGTACGACGCCGTGGTGCTGTGGCACGCGTACCCGGTGATCGGGATCGACTCGCGGAACCAGTTCGACTTCTACCGGGACGTGCCGGGGCTGGCCGAGTTGGTCGCGGACCTGCACCGGCTCGAGGTGAAGGTGTTCTTCGACTACAACCCGTGGGATGTCGGCACCCGGCGTGCGGCCGGCAGCGATCCAGAGGAATTCGCTGCCCTGGTTCGCGATTTCGGGGCCGACGGCGCCTTTCTCGACACCTTGAAGGAAGGCGATCCGGCTCTCATCCGGGAGCTGCGGAAGGTGAACCCGGCGATCGCGCTGGAGGGTGAGTCGCGGTTGCCGTTGGCAAGGATCGGGGATCACGCGCTGTCCTGGGCGCAGTGGTTCGCCGATACCCGGGCGCCCGGCGTACTGCGGGCGCACCTGTTCGAGCGCCGGCACATGATGCACCACACCCGCCGGTGGAACAGGGACCACAGCGATGAACTGCAGTCCGCCTGGGTGAACGGCGTCGGCATCCTGGTCTGGGAGTCGGTGTTCTCCGCGTGGGTCGGCTGGAACGCGCGGGACCGGGCGACGCTGCGGCGGATGGTGGCCGCGCAGAGAGCGTTCTCTGAGGTTCTCATCCACGGTGACTGGATCCCGCTGACCCCGGAGGTGCCGGACAAGGCGCGCGAGCACGGGGTCTTCGGCTCGCGGTTCGAACTGGCCGACATCACCTTCTGGA
>NZ_DASRXP010000023.1:0-7181 GCF_035687465.1 Kribbella sp. | reverse complement strand
GGAGATCAGGCCCATCGCGATGCCCGCGACCGACGCCCTCAGCGGGACACCGGCCTGGAGCAGCGACAGCGTCGAGGCGCAGACCGAGCCCATCGAGGTGGAGCCGTTCGAGCCGAGCGCCTCGGACACCTGACGCAGCGCGTACGGGAAGTCCTCACGCGACGGCAGCACCGGAACCAGAGCGCGCTCGGCGAGAGCACCGTGGCCGATCTCGCGACGCTTCGGCGAACCGACCCGGCCGGTCTCACCGGTCGAGTACGGCGGGAAGTTGTAGTTGTGCATGTAGCGCTTGCGCGTCTCCGGGGAGAGCGTGTCGAGCTGCTGCTCCATCCGGAGCATGTTCAGCGTGGTGACACCCATGATCTGGGTCTCGCCGCGCTCGAAGATCGCGGAACCGTGCACCCGCGGCAGCACCTTGACCTGCGCCTTGAGCGGGCGGATGTCGGCCAGACCGCGGCCGTCCATCCGGACCTTGTCGGTCAGCACGCGCTGCCGGACGAGCTTCTTGGTGAGCGAGCGGAAGGCTGCGGACAGCTCCTTCTCGCGACCCTCGAAGTCCTCGGCCAGCTTGGTCACCACGGCGGCCTTGACGGCGTCGGTGGCCTCCTCGCGGTCGTGCTTGCCGGTGATGGCGAGGGCCTGGGTCAGCTCCTCGGTCGCGGCGGCCTCGACGGCGGTGAACGCGTCCTCGAGGTAGTCCGGGAAGACCGGGAACTCGCCGGTCGGCTTGGAGGCCTTGGCCGCCAGCTCCGACTGCGCGTCGACCAGGGTCTTGATGAAGCCCTTGGCGGCCTCGAGGCCCTCGGCCACGATCTCCTCGGTCGGCGCCTGCTTGCCGGCGGCGACGGCGTCGAACGTGCCCGGGGTGGACTCGGCCTCGACCATCATGATCGCGACCTCACCGGTCTCGGTGACGCGACCGGCCACGACCATGTCGAAGACGGCGTCCTCGAGCTCGCTGTGGGTCGGGAAGGCCACCCACTGCTTGTCGATCAGGCCGACGCGGACAGCGCCGATCGGGCCCGAGAACGGCAGCCCGGCGATCTGGGTGGACATCGACGCGGCGTTGATCGCCAGCACGTCGTACAGCTTGTCCGGGTTGAGGGCCAGGACCGTGATGACGACCTGGATCTCGTTGCGCAGGCCGGACACGAACGACGGCCGCAGCGGGCGGTCGATCAGCCGGCAGGTCAGGATGGCCTCTTCGCTGGGACGGCCTTCGCGACGGAAGAACGACCCGGGGATCCGGCCGGCGGCGTACATCCGCTCCTCGACGTCCACCGTCAACGGGAAGAAGTCGAACTGGTCCTTGGGCTTCTTGCTGGCCGTGGTGGCCGACAGCACCATCGTGTCGCCGTCGAGGTAGGCGGCGGCGGAACCGGCGGCCTGCTGGGCCAGACGGCCCGTCTCGAAGCGGATGGTACGGGTGCCGAAGCTGCCGTTGTCGATGACGGCTTCAGCGAATTCTGCGCCCTCCATGGGCGCGGTGGTGGATCCCGACACGGGATACCCCTCTCTCGCTTGAGACGACTGCGAGGCGCGAGCTCCGGGATGCCGGTCTTCGATCGAGGCCCGCGGGTTGTCCACTCGAGGTGAACGTTGCCCGAAAGCCACTACCGAGGACCGGTCGTGGTCCCGACACGCGTATCGCGTCGTCTCGTTGTCGTTGATTATTCAGTTGTGCCGTACCCGGGAAAGTCCGGGCACAGATACGTGAGAAGCGGCCACCCGGAGTCGGGGGCCGCTTCTCACGACGTCATCGGCGAAGGCCGAGCCGCTCGATCAGTGACCGGTAGCGGTTGATGTCCTTCTTCGAAAGGTAGTTCAGCAGCCGGCGGCGCTGGCCGACCAGCAGGAGCAGGCCACGACGGCTGTGGTGGTCGTGCTTGTGCTCCTTCAGGTGCTCGGTCAGCTCCGCGATGCGGTGCGTGAGGAGCGCGACCTGGACCTCGGGGGAACCGGTGTCGCCCTCGGTCAGGGCGTACTCGCCGATGATCTTCTTCTTCGCCTCAGGATTGGCTGACGACACGTGTGATCCTCTCGATGTCCGTTGCGCGGCGCACCGGGGCTTGGGTCACCCGGGCACTCTCGATCCGCGGCCGTTCAGACGGCAGCGTCCACGATATCAGCCGGTGGACATCGGACCCTAATTCCGGCCCGGGCGCGCCAGTTGGGGGGGATCAGGCCGGTTTCCCGGTCAGGATGCGGCGGGCCTGGTCGACGTCGAGCTTCATCTGGACCAGCAGGTCGTCGATGCTGTCGAACCGGATCTGGCTGCCCCGCAGCCGGGTCACGAAGTCGACCGCGATCTTCGATCCGTAGAGCTCCAGGTCGTCCCGGTCCAGGACATAGGACTCCACCCGCCGGTCCACCCCGTCGAAGGTGGGGTTGCTGCCCACACTGATCGCCGCCGGCAACGGTTCGCCGTACTGCGGGGCGCCGGGTGCCGGCTCCAGCACGGTCAGCCAGCCGGCGTAGACGCCGTCCAGCGGGACCGCGGCGCCTGCCACAGCAGGGATGTTGGCCGTCGGGAAGCCGAGCTCACGACCCCGTTTGTCGCCCTCGACAACGATCCCGGTGACCCGCAGTGGCCGGCCGAGCGCCGCCGCGGCGCCCTCGACGTCGCCCGCCGCGATCAGCTCCCGGATGTCCGTCGAGGACCACGGGTGCCCGTCGCCCGCGAGGGTCAGACCCTCCACCTGGAACCCGGCGACGGCACCGGCCGCGACCAGGGTGTCCACATGCCCCGCGGCCTTGTGGCCGAAGCGGAAGTTCTCCCCCACCACGACCGCCTTGGCGTGCAGCGTCCCGACCAGGACCCGGTCGATGAACTCCTCCGGCGACCAGGAGGAGACCTCCTTGTTGAACGGCAGGATGAGCACCGCGTCCGCTCCGGCCGCGCCGAGGAGTTCGGCCCGGTGAGCGGGATCGGTGATCTGCGCCGGCGCGTGGTCCGGGCGCAGTACGACCATCGGGTGGGGGTCGAAGGTGAGCGCGACCACCGGCAGGCCACCCAGCTCGGCCGCCCGGGCGCGGGCGTGGGCCAGCACCTGCTGATGACCGCGGTGCACGCCGTCGAAGTTGCCGATGGTGACGACCGACGGGCCGTAGTCGGGGCCCACCTCGTCCAAACCGTGCCAGACACGCATAAGAGCAGGATTCCATGCCTGCCGCGTACTGCGTGCACCAGGTCCGCGATCACCCCTTGTAATCGGTCGGTGACTCAACCTAGTCTGGGCCGCACTGTCGCTTCCCCGGAGGTCACGTGAAGATTCACCGCCTCGTCGCCGGTTTCAGCACGCTGGCGATTCTCGGCACGATGTCCGTCACGAGCACCGCCGTGGCACCAGCCACAGCCGCCGCCCCGGCCGCTGCTTCCACTGCTGGTTTCGTCCCCACCGCTCCGTTCAAGAAGTACGTCGCACTCGGCGACTCGTACTCCTCGGCTCCGCTGGTCCCGCTGCCCGAGCTGCTGTCGCTGGGCTGCGCGCGCTCCACCAGCAACTACCCCAAGTTGCTGGCCGGGCTGCTCAAAGTGGGCCAGTTCACCGACGTCACCTGTGGCGGCGCGGACTCGACCAACATGACCCAGCCGCAGAGCACGTTCCTCGGCACCTTCCCGCCCCAGTTCAACGCGCTCACGCCGGACACGGACCTGGTCACCGTCGGGATCGGCGGCAACGACTTCGGCGTCTTCGGCAGGGTCATCGCCACCTGCCCGACCCTGCGCGCGAGCGACGCCAAGGGTGCACCCTGTAAGGCCCATTTCACGGTCGACGGGGTGGACACGCTGAAGGCCGACATCGCCAAGACCCAGGCGCGCCTCACCGAAGTCGCCAAGACCATCAAGGTGAAGTCGCCGAAGGCAACGATCGTGCTGGTCGGCTACCCGAAGATCGCGCCGGAGAAGGGCACCTGCCCGACCGTGCTGCCGTTCGCGGACGGCGACTACGCCTACCTCTACTCGATCGAGCAAGAGCTGAACAAGGCGCTCGAGACTGCGGCCGCGACCGCCGGCGTGGCGTATCTGGACACGTTCGGCCCGTCGACCGGTCACGATGCGTGCGCCCCCGACGGGAAGGCGTGGATCCAGGGCAAGGACATCAACCTGCTCCGCGCGCTGAACTACCACCCGCGCTTCGAGGGCCAGGCGGCCGTCGCGTCGCTGACTCACAAGAAGCTGACCGGTGCCAAGGTGATGGTCACCGCTTCCGAGCAGGATCGCTGGGCCGCGAAGGGCCGCGATCTCTCCAGCCAGGCAAGCAAGATGATGTCCGATCCGGCCGTCAAGGCCCACTTGGACCGCCTACGGACCGGCGCGCAACGCTGACCCTTTCCAATCCGTAGGCGGACGCCGGGCCGGTCACCCCTCACGCGGGTGGTCCGGCCCGGTGCCCTTTCAGGACGGCTCGGTCAGGACGGCTGGGTCAGGACGGGCTGGGTCAGGCCAGGCCGAGGCGGGTGGTGAGGTCGGTGAGGGCCTGGCCGAGCGGGAGATCGATCCGCGCCGCGGCGTACGGGTCGCCCCGGGTGATGCCCTGGTTGACGATCAGCACCGGCTTGGCCGACTTGGCGGCGTACCGGACGAAACGGAAGCCGGACATCACGGTCAGGGACGAGCCGAGCACCAGGACCGCGCGGGCGTCGTCGATCAGCCGGTAGCAGCGTTCGACCCGCGGCTTCGGCACGTTCTCGCCGAAGAAGACCACGTCCGGCTTGAGCAACGACGAACCACAGTTCACACAGGGGACGAGGTGGAAGTCGCGGACCACGTCGTCGGGCAGCTCCACGTCGCCGTCGGGGTTGATCCGGGTCGCCTGCCCCGCGAAGGACGGATTCGCCGCGCGGAACCGGCGATCGAGCTCCTCGCGCGGGCTGGTCCGCTGGCAGTCGAGGCAGATCACGCGATCCAGATTGCCGTGCAACTCGATCACGTCCCGCGCCCCGGCGGCCTGATGCAGCCCGTCGACGTTCTGCGTGATGACGCCATCGAGATAACCCTGCGCCTGCAGGGCCGCGACCGCGCGATGCCCGTCGTTCGGCGCTGCCCGGGCGATTGTTCGCCAGCCGAGGTGACTCCGTGCCCAGTACCGCTGTCGACCGACGTCACTGCCGACGAAATCGCCGTACGTCATCGGTGTGTGCGTCCGCAGACTCCCACTCGCACCGCGGTAGTCCGGGATTCCTGATTCAGTGGAGATCCCGGCACCACTCAGGACCACTACTCCCCCGGCGGCAACCACCTCGGCGACGGGCGCCACATCCGCAGTACCGGGGGCAAGCTCCAGAACCTCAGGCCCTGGGGCCCAGCTCAATGTCGGACGGGAACGCACTCAACCAGGGTACGTGGCCGCGCGAAGCTGACGGCTCACGAACCGCCTGGCTGCTGACCTAGTCGCACGTTCGACCCCAACCAGGTGGACAGGAAGGTGGCCAGACCGGGGTCGGTCTCGCGGACCTCCTTCGCGCGCGGCGACGACTTCGTCCGATTGATGACCCGGGAGTGGTAGTCACGGATGAGCTCGACGGCGCGGGGCGCGTCACGCTGCTCGATCGCGTCCACGAGATCCAGCCGCATCTTGTGCAGGGAGCCTGCCACCCGCAGCCAGCCCTGCGTACTCCCCCCGGACAACTCGACGGCAAGGCCGATCTGGAACTCCGTGATCGCTGGCGGTATGGCTGTGTTCTGCTCGCCGGTCAAAACGGGTACTGCTGGATCGCGCCTTGCATCGTGAGCCACTGGGTCTCGGTGAACGCCTCCACGTTGGCCGCCGCACCTCCGAAGCGGGATCCGGTGCCCGAGGCACCGACTCCGCCGAAGGGCGCCACCGCCTCGTCCCCGACCGTCTGGTCGTTGATGTGGACGATGCCGCTCGGGATCCGTTCCGCGATCGCCAGCGCGGCCATCACGTCCTGGCCGAGAATGCCGAGCGACAGCCCGTACGGCGTGTCCGTCGCCAGTGAGACCGCCTCGTCGACGTCGTGGAAGCTGATCACGGGGGCGACGGGACCGAAGACCTCCTCGGCGTAGGCCGGCGTGGTCGGCGTGACGTCGGCCAGCACGGTCGGGCGGTAGAAGAGATCCTGATAGGTGCCGCCGGCAACGAGTCGCGCACCGCTGTCGATGCTGGCGGTCACCAGGGCGTGGATCTTGTCCCGCTGGCGCTCGTCGATGATCGGCCCGAGCGCCACCTGCGCCGTCGCGGGATCGCCGACCGGGAGGTGGTCGGCCTTGGCCCCGAGCCGCTCGAGGTAGGGCTCGAGAATGCTCTCGTGGACGAGGTGCCGTCCGGTGGTCATACAGATCTGGCCCTGGTGCAGGAACGATCCCCACGCGCCGGCCGAGGCGGCCAGGTCGAGGTCTGCGTCGTCCAGCACGATCAGTGCGGAGTTCCCACCGAGTTCCAGGTGCGCGCGCTTCAGGTGCCGGGCGGCCAGTTCCCCGACCCTTCTGCCGGCGGCGCTCGACCCGGTGAAGCTGATCACCCGGACCAGCGGGTGGGTGACCAACGCCTCCCCGGTATCGGCACCGCCCGGGAGGACGTGCAGCACGCCCTCGGGCAGGCCGGCCTCCTCGAAGATCCGGGCGATCGAGACACCTCCCGACACCGCGGTCCGGGGATCGGGCTTCAGGATCACGGCGTTGCCGAGGGCAAGGGCCGGCGCCACCGAGCGGATGGCCAGGATCAGCGGGAAGTTGAATGGCGAGATGACGCCGACGACGCCGACCGGCAGGCGCCGGATCATGCTCAGGCGCGGCTGCGCGCTGGGAATCAGCTCACCGATGGATTGTGAGGCGAGAGCGGCTGCCTCGTAACACTCCTGTGCGGCAGTCTGCGTCTCGACCCCGGCCTTGGGTGGAATCGATCCCGCCTCCCGTACCAGCCAGCCGTCGACCTCGGCGGCGTGCTCCTCCCACAACTGGCCGGCCCGCCGCAGGATCGCGGCCCGCTCGAGGTACGGACGCGCCGCCCAGTCGCGTTGCGCCGTGGCCGCGCGGCCGGCGGCACGGGCCACGTCTTCGGCATCCGCGATGCCGATCCGGCCGATCTCCTCTCCTGTGGCTGGTGTCATCACCGCGGCGTCGCCGCCGCTGGCCTTGACCCATCCGTCGCTGGAGACGGCGGCGTGCCAGGTGCTCTCATCGAGCAAGCTCATGGGTTCCTCCGGTCTGGGTGGTC
>NZ_DASRXP010000022.1:0-11612 GCF_035687465.1 Kribbella sp. | reverse complement strand
GAGAGGCGGAGACGTTCCTTACCGACCAGCTCGTCGTTCGCCCCACACAACGGAATACGACGCTGGCGCAGAGCGGACATTCAACTGAGGCCGGCGAATGGCTCGTGACCACGGATAGCCAAGAACGGCCAGTGACACTGCGTCTCGCCATACCGCCAGGCCTGGCACCGTGGATTGTGGCCGAACCTACGCTCGGAGAAGATGGCGACGCTGGCGTCCCCATCGCCGCTGGCTCACGGCCGCGCCGAGACCGGTCGCTCATGATTGCCGTCGACAACAATCTGGCCGAGGTGACCTTCCAGCCGGTACCGGCCACTGAGCACGCCAGAGACGAGTCCGACGAACAGTCAACCAGTCCTTGGCGGCGACCGGACTTGACCTACCGCGACGAAGTGGTCGAGGACGAACCGTCTCGCCCCCGATGGAGCCTTGGAGCCTTCGAACAACTGCTGCGGTACCTCCAACAGGAGACCGGTATGCAGGCGGAGATCATCAAGTACGCGGCCAAACATCGCGGACGAATCTCCAGAGGCGAGGTCTACGAAGTAGCCGGTTTCCCACCAAGCCGGAGCTTGCGGGGATTCACCCGACCAGCGAGGAGGATCACCCGGCAACTGATCCGCCAAGGGCTTGTCTCTCCCGACGCCCCCTGGCCGCTGCAAACTCAGTACGCCGGAAGCTCAGTCCAAGCAACCCACTTCCTCGTGCCCGCCGAGTTCATCGACTACATCCACCGACTTACCGACTGACCGCGCACAGGCCTACTGGCCTCTGGACCGAGATACTCAACAAGCGCGTCCGACAACTACGTGCAGTCCGCAAGGTCGTTGAGCGCGACCGGCGGATGGTGGAATCAGCGGTTACGGAGTTCGACCAATGGGATCCGTGTCGATGTCCAGGCGTGTGGTTAAGGTGCGTATCCCTCCTCGGACACTGAAGCAGTTGTTTCACGGGCGGCACGCTTGACGCGTGTCGCCTGTTGTGTGTCGCGGGCCGGGGTCGTCGGGTCGGGGGTTGTTGCTGCAAGCAAGGTCCGTCTGGGACTACGGGTAGTGCCCGCCGGGAGTGAGGTAGGCGGGACGCGGCGACTGCTGTGTCGCGGCGGGGTTTCCTGTGGTCGCGACCAGTAGCGGCGGGGTGGCCCGCCCTCGGCTACGAGGGTGCCCCAACCGGCGAGATGCTTACTGCGGCGGCCGGCGTCCCCAGGCCGAGATCAGCGGCGCGAGTGTTAGGTCGAGTTTGCCCGCGTGGATGGCGGCCAGGTGCGCGTCGATCTCGGCATCGTCGGCCAGGCCGGCCGCGAGCAGCTCGCCGCGGACGTGCCGGACGGTCGCCGCCTCCAGCCGGTCGCAGGCCAGCCCGCCGACCGGGAAAGAGCCCGCCGCGGCGACATCTACCAGGCCGGCCTCACGCAACGCCCGCGGCAGTGTCCGGCCGTAGCGCAGGTCTGCCCCGCGGCGCGTCAACAGCTCCCGGACCGCGTCGCGCAGCCGGTTGGCCCGCCGCTGCGCAGGGCCGCTGTCGTCCAGGCATGCCAGTGGCTGCAGAGCGGTATCGGCGTCCTCGACCAGCAGCCAGCCGCCGGGATGTAGCGCTGCCGCCATCGTGGCCAACGCCCGAGCCCGGTCGGGTAGGTGGACGAGCACGAGCCGGGCGTGCACCAGATCGAACGTCCCCGGCTCCGGGGGCGGATCAGCAACGACGTCGTGCCGGCGCACCTCGTACCCGTCGCCTGCCTCCAGCCACGACGGGTCGATGTCCGTGGCCAGCACGTGCCCGGTCGGACCGACGGCCGTCGCGAGCGCCTCCGGGATACTGCGGCCACCGGCCCCCACCTCCCAGCAACGCGAACCAACCCCGACCCCCAGTCGATCGAAGTGCCCCCGCGTCACACCGTCGAACAGCTCGGCCAGCCAAACGAATCGCTCGCCCGCCTCGACGCGCGCGTTGTCCAGCAGGTACCCGCGGGCGGGAGCGGACTCTCCATCGAGCGCGGTCGTCCCGCCTATCGGATCCGGTCGGTCACCAACGTGCGGCGGGCGGGGCGAGGAGGTCACCACTACATGGTCAACCTCCCAGGCCACTAGCGCCACGACGACGGTAGAGGGACATCTCACACAGCCAGCGCACGTGGCACCGGCCTTCCAACTCAGCAAAGGCCGGTGTCTTGGGGGAAGCGAGTGCGTGCGTCAGATCGGCAGCGGATCGTAGTTGGCGCCGAACGGGGCATCCGGCCTTGCGAACTCCCCCATCAATGCGCGCCTCAGGGGCGTGGTGCGCTCAAGGAACTCGGGGTCATTGCTGAAACGGTCGGCCATGCGGACCCACGGTGGGCTGTAGACGTAGTGCGTTGTATAGCGGTCGTAGTCGCCATCGTGGCGGAAGGTTCGATGCCAGACACCGTTGTGGAATACCAGGGCAGCCCCGGCCTCAGCGCAAACGACATGGCCGATCGCGATGTCGTCGTTGCTCTTACGGATTGAATCAGGTAGTCCGACCCGCGAGCGGTGGCTGCCGGGAATCAGCTCCATGTTGCCCATGCCGGGCACAGTCTGATCGGTGAGCAGATACGACACACGAAGCTGAAGCAATGGAACCGGGAATCCCAGGTCCTTGAAGTCGAAGGCGGACGATCCGTCCTGGTGCCAACCGCCGTTCCCCGCGTGCGCCGGCTGCATGGTGTTCCAGCCGGCCTGCAGCACGAATCGGTCGCCGAGCAAACCCTGCACCTTCGGAAGGACGTCAGGATGATCTATGAGCCGCTCGAGAACCGGCTCGCTCTCGTAGGTCCTGCCGATCTGCCCGAACTCGCGGTCGCGGTTCTGGTGCAGACGGCGCGAAACATCGTAGGCCTCGGCGGCCTCGTCCTTGGTCAAGACGTTGGGAATCATGAAGTAGCCCCACGACTCGAAGATGAAGCGGTCAGTCTCGGTCAGCTGACCTTTGTCGACGATGGGATCGAGCATCACTGTGTCCTCTTCTTCATGTTGGTGGAACGGCTTTCCCGGATCTGGCATCACAGCGACCAGGGAGTCGGACGGATGACCAAATCGGCTGGTGGTCAGCGCAACAGCCACCAGCCCGGGGCAACCCGCGGATGGTGCTGTCAGTGTTCGCGAGGTACTCAAGTCCTCAGCGCACGCGGCCATCGCCAGAAATGGGGCAACGCGATGATGTCCTGAGGTTCCGCAAGTACCTCGTGCAGGTACGAGCGGAGTTCGTGGCAGCCCGCCGGCATGCGGCTCGAAAGGCGGTGCACCAGGTGGATGATCACGATCCAATCCTGACCCGCGTCGCACTGCCGAAAACCAACTCAGCCAGATTGTCTGTTGTGGGCCGAGTCAACGCATCCCGGCCGGAGCCTCTGGGACCGGGACACTCAACCAGCGCGTCGTCTACCGCGTCGAAGGCGGGGCCGATCCCTTCCGGCGTTGCGGCACCAAGCTCAACGTCTGACAACTACGTGCGGTCGGCAAGGTCGTCGTTGAGCGCGGCCGGCCGATGGTGAATCAGCGGTTATGGGGTTCGACCGATGGGATCCGTGTCGATGTCAAGGTGTGTGGTCCTCGGACACCTTGTAATCGTTCGGCTATCCCTAGCGCTCGCCGGATAGGGACCTGACTTTGGTCAACCCCGTTCAGTCAGCTTCGTCGAACCAATCGAGCGCTCGCCGCCACACCTCGGTCGCGGCGTGCGCGTTGAAGCGCGCCCCGGTGTCGTTGAAGAACGCGTGGTCGGCCTCGGTAAATGTCAGCAGCTCGTGCTTGAGCCGAGCGGCCTCGAGTGCCGCCTTGGCTGCGGGAATGCTCGCGTTGACGCGCGTGTCGAGGCCGCCGTACACCCCGAGCACCGCCGCGCGGGAATCCTTGAGGTTGCCGCCCTCCGGGAACGGCCCGTAGAACGGCGCTGCCGCGGCCAGACGTGGTTCGCCTGCGGCCAGCAGGCGCCACACCATCGCGCCGCCGAAGCAGAAGCCGATCGCTGCCAGCTTCTTCCTACGGACGCGGCGCTTGAGCTCGGACACGCTCGCCTTCATGTCCTCGTCGAAGCGCTCCGGAGGAATCGCCGCGAGCGCCGCCGCCACCGCGGCCTCGTCCGGGAACGCCCCGGTGCCGCCCTCCTCGGAGAGTAGGTCAAGCGCTAGCGCGGAGTAACCGCTCGCGGCGAGCCGGCCGGCGACCGTACGGATGTGCTCGGTCAGGCCGCGGTTCTCGTGGATGACGAGCACGCCGCCGCGCGGCTTGACCGCAGGTGCCCAAGCCGCCATCAGTGGCCCGCGCGGTCCCGGGAACGTGATCGACTCGCGGGCGACGGGCGCCCAACTCGTCTCTTCGCTGCTCCGCTTGCCGTGATTGGTCGCTTTACTCGGCTCGGCGGCGGCCGCTGGAGCGGCCGTGAACGTCGCTATGAGCCCTGTCGCCGCGGCACCGGTCACACCGAGCAAGCCGAGGCGCCGCACCGCCTCCCTCCGCGTGATGATGCCGTCGGCGAGGTCCTCTCCGACCTCCTCCGCGAGATACTTCTGGATCTCAGTCATCGTCGCTCCCTGGCAATCGCGTGGCCGCTACCCAATGTAGAACGAATGCCCTCGACGGTTGGTTCAACGTGGCGTGGCGAACCTGATCAGACGTCGACCGACTCCGGCCGCCACCTACGGCAAACGTTTCGAGCGCTCACGCAAGCCCGATATCCCTCGAGCCTCAGCTCGAGGCGGGTGGTTAAGGTGCGTGTTGCTCCTCGGACACTCAAACACCTGTTTCATTCCGAGGTGACGCGGCAAATCGTGTCACCTCTTCTCTTTGCCGCGAAGATGTTGCTGATGACAACGATTCGGTGACGAGCCGAACGGCAGCTGAGGCGACGAGCAGCGGCGTCCCTACCGAGGAACGATCCCGCTCCGCCCCTGCCACGAGCCGTGCTCCGACAGCGGCCGGAACCGCAGGGTGGCGAACTCGTGGTGGAAGTCCCTGCGCCGGCGTTCCGTCATTGCCGCGGCATGACGGTCGGGTTCCGGGACACTGCTGTGGCCGTGCACCATCTCTTCCATCTGCTGCACGGACCGCCAGACCGAGAACGTAGAGATCGTCCGAGGCGGGCGCATCGCGGCCAGCGCCAGCGTGGTCCCCGGATGGTCGCGAACCAGCCGTTCCACGGGCTTGCCCCACTTGAGGAACCTCGGCACCTCCAGGAGACGCATCCGGGCTAGCGTGACCGCCACGACAGGTTCAGCAGGATCCCACTCGCCCGCTCTCGCCGGGAGGTCGGGCAGCGCCGCAAGCCGCGACCAGCGGCGCAGGAACTGCATGCGCACGTGCCAGCCTGCCGCCAACTGCCGGCCCAGGGAGTGGTCCGCCAGGAACGTCTCGACCGCCGCCTCGTCCTCCCACCGCGCGAACATCGCCATCCGACGCAACTGCATCCGCGCCGGCGAGACAGTCGGAGCACCGAGACGCATCAGCGCCAGGCACTCGGCGTACCGCAACCCCGGCGTGGAAGGCACAGTCGGCGCCTTCCACAGTGCCCCCGCCGTCCTCGTCGGACGGAGCTCCGCAAGGTGAAACGTGAAGATCGTCATCGTTGGGCAACTGTCCCACGAGTGACGCCCGTAGTTCGGGTCGACCTTGGCGATCTTGCTGCTTGCGCCCTGTCGGCGAAAGCGTCGTCGCTGCTCCAGGTCTACTGACCGGTCGGCCTCACCGGGCCATCGCCACGCGCCCGGTGAGGCCGGGCGGGCTCAGGCGGTGGTAGCCGTCCTCTGGTGCGACCTGGTGATCTGCAGGTCCGCCGCGCCGACCAGGAAGGTGATGACGCCGACGATCCAGGCCGTCCAGGCCATCGGGTGGGTGCCGCTGAAGCTCATCACCCAGGGGGAGATGAAGAACAGCACGCCGAGCAGCGCAGTAGCGCCCTCAGCGGGTAGCAGGTCGGCTCTGGCCAACTCGAGAACCGCGATCACCGCGGTCAGGACGCCGAGGACGATCATCGTCGTCGTGGCCTTGTTTGTCGTCGTAGTCCAGATCGGTGACAGGAAGGCATAGATTCCTGCTAGCAATGCGATGAAGTCCTGCGGGTGGGTCCTTCTTTTCATCCGGACCGACCACCTTTCCAGCTTTTGGTCCGTCGCTCCCGTAGGCGGGCCGATCAACTCAATTGTCTGCCGGGCCGACCACCCATTCAAGGAGGGTTCGCCCACAGCACCCCACCAGGCTGCTTATTGCAGCTAGCACCAGGCTGCCTATTGCAGCTAGCACCCAGGCTGCTCATTGCCGCTAGCAACAGCCCGCGCGGGGGTAGCTACATCGCGGGTCGCTAACCCCACTCAACTGAAGCGTGTCCAGCCCTTGCATCGGGTCGGAAACCTTCGGAGATTGGAGCCGGTGACGATCAAGATCGAGGTGTCCTCAAGAACTGATCTCGGTCTGGAGTGTCGCCTCTATGCGTTGTTGCCGCGTGCTGGTTTCCCTTGTGCTGTTGACGATTCTCGTTGCGTGCGCACCGGATTCGACATCGGTGCAACCGGTGTCATCGGCCACCGGACCGTTGAGCGAGGCCGAGCTGGATCGGCTTTACGACGCTGAGCAGTTGCTGGTCCGCGATTGCATCGAGCAGAAGGGCTTCGAGTACTGGCCGTCGGCCCGCCGGCCGATTCCGGAGCTGCGCGACTTCCCGTACGGCGTAGATGACGTCGACTGGGCCCGGCGCTACGGCTATGGCATCGGGCTCGAGGCGAAGTTCCGCACGATGGATGACGAGCACCCGAACCAGAAGTACTTCAGGTCGCTGACATCCGAGCGGCGTCAGCAGTTCGTCGCCGTCGTGAACGGTCCGGCACCTGTCGGCCTGGAGGCTCGGGATATCGATGGCAATCGGGTCACCCATAGCGACAAGGGATGCAGCGCCGAGGCTCAGCGGAAGTTGTACGGCGACCTGCCCGGCTGGTACCGGGCCACCAAGCTCACCAACGGACTACCGCGAGCTCGCGCTTTCCGGATCTTGAGTGACCAGTCGTTCAAGCCCTTGGTGACCACCTGGTCCAGCTGCATGAAGAAGGCCGGCTTCGACTTCGTCGCGCCCGTGGAGTCGGCCAGGCTGATGAGCACGCGAACCGGCGTACCAGCAGCCGAAGAGATCAGGACCGCTGTCGCGGAAGCCGAGTGCCTGCAAACGTCGGGCCTGGCCGCGGCGACGAAGACGGCCGACCGGCGCATCGACGCCGAACAGCAACGGCAGTACAGGTCGGAGCTCGACACCCAGCGGCGCCTGCAACGAGCTGCCCTTCCAGCGGCCGACGACATCGTCACCCGCGGCTGACCGCCGCCCCCGAACTGCGCGGCCGACCGGTCGCGCTGACGAGTAATGCCCACAAAAGGAGCACCGATGCGACGGATCACCACCGCGATCGCGATGACCAGTATCGTCGTCGCGGCCGCAGCAGGATCTGCACCCGCCTTCGCGACCGCACCGCAGGCACCCACTGGAACGCAGGGAACGCAGGCAGATGGATACCTCTACGCGTGGCAACACCCTCACGCGGGTGGCTACATGTGCAAGTGGGACTGGCACGACACTGACTGGGAGGACTGCTCTGACGGCGAGAACCTCCACAACATGCAGAACAATGCGTCGGATCTGTGGAACAACGGCAAGCCGGGGGCGTATGAGAACGTCTACTTCTACTACAACGAGCGGATGGGTGGCGCGTACGCCTGCCTGAGCCGAGGTGACTCCTGGCCCGACCTCGTCAACGGTGGCCAGACCTTCAACCGTGGCTTCTGGTGGTCGGACGGCAAGGGCCAAAAGCTCGAGAACAACATCGCTTCGCACGCCTGGACCAACGACGACTGCTGATCCCTGCAGACCTAACGGCTCTTCCCCGCACCCAGCGGGAAGAGCCGTGCCGATCCGCAGGCCCCGAGCGCAGGGCCTGCGGATCAGCGGGATGCGGTCAGAGGGTCGCTTGGATCGCGATGCTGGCCGGGTTCGGGCAGAGGAAGCTGCCACTCGACTTCGGGACGTCCTGCTCCGGGAACGTCGCGGCAATGCCGGCATACGTTCCGGTCAACGAGCCGGAGTACCCACAGCTGATCGGCTTGCTGACGGCAACTTCCAGGCTGAGCTGCGCGGCATCGCCTGGGCCGAAGGTGAGCGAACCGGTCGCATTACCGTCGGCAGCGCAGCCATCAGCGATATCGATGGACTCGATCTGGACGGAGGCCGGCGGCGGACCACCGGCATAGGTGAACGTGAAGCCACACGACTGCCCCTCGAACGTGATCGTGCCGGAGCCGGTCGCGTCGGCGTACGCCGGGGCGACCCCGAGTCCGAGGGTCGAGGCAATGATGAGGGTGGACAGAGCGGATCTACGCAAGTGCATTGCGACCTCCAAAGTGGGGGGCGGTTGAGTCGCAGCAGCTGCCGAACCAGACGCTAGCGTTGTTACCTCGCAGTAGTCAACGGGTCACACCCAGTCACGATGAATTAGTTTCAGCTCAGCGGTGAGCGTCCAGTCCCCCGTCCAAGGTTTCCTACATCGCGTGTCGCAACCTGCACATTCGCAACACTGCTCGCCACGGCCCGATCGCCGAGACGCACTATGTACAAGGGGCGACGCCCCTCCGCCCGCACCTCGCCCTCCCCCTCCGGCCCGTCCTCGGCTTACCGCTGCGACCCAACGGACTCGGCCGCCCCCTGGCCGATCATCCCTAACCCCGAATCAACGAGACCGCCGTTCGGTCAATGGCTGCAGGGTCAGACCGCGTCATCTGCAAGAGCTCGCCCCGGGACCTCGTCCGTCGCCTGGTAGATATCCCTCATCCCACAGCAGGCAGACTGACCTGCCACGCGGCGAGAGATCTGGACCAGACGCGAGCCGCTTCGGCTCATACAGTGAGCGTGATGCGCGTGGTTAAGGCACGTGTCCCCCTCCGACACTCTGAGTAGTGATATCAGTCAGACGGTAGAGAGCACGGACAGCACAGCACCTGCCAGCAGGCTCACAGCCATGATCCTGAAGAGGCGGCTTGAGCCGCCTGAGCGGACCATCGCCAGGATCGCCGTACTGAAGGCCAGCGCGGCGAGCAAGACAGCGAGTCCGAGCATGTTCGCCTTCTGTCCGGACGTGTTGGCCTGATCGACCTGGGCGTGCTGCAGTGCAAGGCTACGGATCCAGTCGCCCGGGACACTGGCGATCGCCGCGGAGGTGCGTTCATCGGTTCCGTCGGCCGGCGACGGCGCCCGCCCCATCACCGTGGCCAATTCCTGCAAGCTGGGCGCCAACGACTGCTCCACGCGCGCCATCGGCAGTTGCGCGTCGGCGAGATCATCGCTGATGCCAGGCAGCAGGATCTCATACTCCCGACTGAGCCCCTGCGCCACGACGTTGACGCTCGAAAGGCTGCTGTTGGCGCGGAACGCGCTCACAGCCCGGCTGGCCGCGATGTCGCCGGACAGCTGCACTGCCGTACGAGCGGACGATGCTTGGGAACGTTGTTCGTTGAGGGATGCAACGATCTGTGGCGCCGGCAGCAGGGTGACCAGAAGCCATGCAATGAAGGCCAGCACCGTCAGAGATACGCGCTGATCAGTCCAGGGATGCGGAACCAGGCTGACATCCCGTGCCGTCTTTCGCGCATCGAGACGTTTGCGGCCGGCGACGACTGCATGAGCGACACAGTACGCATCGACAAGAATGAGCGTCGCCAGGGCGGCAGACGTTGGCCAATCGCTGGTAGCTGTCTCCCTTCTCCATGAGCGGCTGCGCCCGATCCGCGAACACGCCGGCCTCGGCTGCCTGTAGATCATTGAGGCGTCGCACCACGTCGAAGGACCCGTCAGCCTGCCGATACTTGTCGCCGGCGATGAGGTTGTCCTTCTGAGCGAAGCGCAGATTGGCCACGGCTCGCTGCAGGCTGCGAGCCTCGATGAGGGCCGTCGCGCCGTTCGTGCCCGCAGAGCGGCCGGCCGCGGCGAGCCGTTCGGCGCGCACTTCGAGCGCCGCCAGCTCGAAGCCGGGCGGAGCTTCCGAGCTGTAAGCCTGACTGACCGTCTCGATCATCGCCGCGGACCATCTCACGTCTGCTCGAACCGACTGCTGCCAGGCGCCGCCCGCCTCTGACGCCAGTAACGTCGCGCAGGCCACGAGAAGGGCGATCCCGATGGAGACGGCTCCCTGCAGACTGTTCGTCAGGTCGTCACGGCGTAACCAGATCCATCGGCGTCCAGGTCTGTGCCTCGCCATCACGGATTCCTACCTACTCTGCTGCGTAACGGACCGTCAGGCCCGTCTTGTCCGTCAGGCTGAGGACATCACCAGACACATCCCATTCGTACGATTCTGGCGACATGCCGATCGGCCTGTCGTAGTTGCTGCTCGGTGAGTCCGGATCGCGCATGCTCTTCATACCCCTAGCCGGCTGGAGGATGAGTCTGCTCTTGTTGGCAGCCGCAGTACCTTCCGCTGTGATGCTGAAACTGAACATCCCGCTCGGGCGCTGCTGCTGAAGGAGACCGACAAACGTGTACAGCCCATCCGCCGAGAACACGTACATCTGTTTGGCGTTCCCGCTGTCGAACGTCACCCAGGTACCGACAAGCCTTGTTGGAATGCTTGAGCGCGTGAGCGTGCTGGAGGGCGTTCCGGGCGGCTTCTCCGGAGCCATCGATGGCGAAGGCCTCAGGTGCCCTACTGTGGGCTTCGTTGACAGTGTCGGTCGCGTCGATTCCGGGGTTGTGACGTCGACACCCACGGTCGCCTGCGCCAGCGATGTACTCCGGGCGCCGGAGTCACTTCCGCTCGACCTCTCGCACCCACCACTGAGAAGTTGGACAGCAAGCAACGACGCGACCACCAGTCGCCCGCGGGACCTTGCCGCTATGTCACCGATCCGCACGTCACACGCTCCTAGCCGACTCGCATGTCGTGTCAGACATCGAGATTGGCGCTCATCGAGGCCGTCATCAGAACCTTTTCGCGAGCGAGTCGAGTGCCGACGTGTATCAGGAGAGCTGCCGGCGCGCTCCAGGCCAAGAATGTAACCAGGAGTTCCACGAGTAGGACCTGCGCCGCCTCCTCAGTCGTGATCGACCACACGCCGACCGCGACGTGGATGCCTTGGCTCAACGCGATTCCAAGCAGAAGGTAGCCAGCGATGATTAGCAGACGTCCGATCCCGTCTTGCAAACCACGGCGTCCAGCCGCGCGCCACAGGTACATGCCGATGGTAAGGATCACGGCGCCCCAGACAACGCTGCTCGCTCCATCGGCAAGAGAGTCCGGGCCGGAACCGCGGACTGGATCGGCCGCTTCCATGGTCTCCATCACCTGCACAACGCCACGAACAGCGACAAGCACGCCAACGACCATCGTCGGTGTTCCGACGACCCAGAACGCGACATTAGGAGGCGTCGTTACCCGGCGCGAGCCCTCGACCATCATCTTGATCGACCTTCTTCACAAATGTTCACCGCTCAGTGGACGGATTCACTGGAGCGGAGGCGCCTGAGGGCGGCGTGATACCTCTGACTTTCGATCAACCGGCCGCCGAGATCCTCAGGCCTCACTCGTGGAAGGACTGGGACAGAACCGCTCCAGGTGGCCCCACCGTCGTTGTAGA
>NZ_DASRXP010000021.1:0-2697 GCF_035687465.1 Kribbella sp. | reverse complement strand
CTCTGTGCGATCAGCTCCGATCTGCCGGTCCTGATCGCGGGTCGCGCGTTCCAGGGCGCGGCGGTCGCGGTCATCCCGCTCGGGATCAGCATCCTGCGCGACGAACTGCCACCGGTCCGCGTGATCCCGTCCATCGCGATCATGAGTTCCACGCTGGGCGTCGGAGCCGCCTTCGGGATCCCCGCCGCGACGCTGGTGGTGCAGTACGCGAACTGGCACGCGATGTTCTGGATCTGTCTCGGCATCGGCCTGCTCGACATCCTGGTGGTCCTGCTGGTCGTGCCCGAGTCGAAGGTGCGCACGAGCGGACGATTCGACGTACTGGGTGCGCTCGGGTTGAGCGCGTTCCTGGTCTGTCTGTTGCTCGCGGTCTCGAAGGGCAGTGCCTGGGGCTGGGCCTCGCCGGCGACTCTCGGACTGTTCGCGGCGGCGTTCGTGCTGATCGCGCCGCTGTGGGTCCTGTTCGAGCTTCGTACGTCGGCTCCGCTGGTGGATCTGCGGGTGTCCGCGCGTCCCGCAGTACTGTTCACCAACCTGGCCGCGCTGCTGATCGGGTTCGCCTTCTACGCCAACTCGCTCACGACCGCGCAGTTGGTGCAGGAGCCGGTCTCGACCGGCTACGGCCTGGGTGCATCGATCGTGGTCAGCGGGTTGTGCCTGTTGCCGGGCGGCGTGGCCATGGTGTTGCTGTCGCCGGTGTCGGCACGCATCTCCAGCGCTCGCGGACCTCGGTTCACCCTCGCGATCGCGTCCGTGCTGATGGCGACCGGGTACGTCGTCCGCCTGTTCACCAGCGAGAACCTGGCCGCGATCGTGGCCGGCGCGACCGTGGTCGCGGCCGGAACCGCCGTGGCGTATTCGGCTCTTCCGGCCCTGATCATGCATGCTGTGCCGGTGACGGAAACGGCCGCGGCGAACGGCCTCAATACGCTGATGCGCACGATCGGGCAGGCGGTCTGCAGCGCGATCGTGGCGACCATGCTTGCCAACGTGGTGGCGACCAGGGCCGGGCACACCGCCCCAACCCTTGGTGCCTACCTCATCCTCTTCGCGATCGCGGGCCTGGCCGCCCTGGCCGCGGCAGGCCTCACGCTGCTGATCCCTGCCCGCCGCCCCACCCCGGTCCGTACGCCGGAGCCGGCGGCAGCGGGTCAAACGTCGGAGCCGGCCGAAGCAGGTCGTACGCCGTGACCGAAGTCGGCCGTACTGCGATCCTGCGCGCGGCGCGCAGGGCCTTCGCCCGCAAGCCCTATGCGGAGGTGACACTGCGGGGGATCGCGGCGGATGCGAACGTCAGTGCCTCCCTGATCGTGAAGCACTTCGGCGGCAAGGAATCCCTGTTCGATACCGTCGCCGACTTCCGCGAGGCCGCCGAGTTGTTGCTGGCCGCACCGAATGAGGAACTCGGTCGGCACGCTGTCCAGACCCTGGTCCGCTGGCGCCGGGACAACGGCCTGGACCTGCTGGTCCGGGTGATCTTCGCGGCTGGGATCGGCGACGAGCGAGTGCTGATCCGCGACCGCTTCACCGATCAGGTGGTCCGCGGTTTCGCGGAGCGCCTGGCCGGCGAGCACGTCGACCTACGGGCCGAACTGATCGCGGCCCAGCTGCTCGGCCTCGGTGCCGCGATGGCCGTAGACCGGACCGGCCCGACAGCCTCCGCGGACCTCGACCTGATCGCCGACCTCTACGCCCCGGGCGTCCAGGCACTCATCACGGGGTGACCGGCCACGCTGCGCGACCTCGGTGCTGGTATCGGGTCCTGCGGTCTCAGTAGCCGGTCGGACATTCTGTGCTGTACGTCTCAACCCGGTACCATGGACGATCCAGGTCGAGAGGCGCTGCGACGGGCCGGATGGCTCGCCACGCTCGGTTTGGGGTCACCGACGAGAAGGGCGCCTCCGGAGACTCTTCTGGAGGTGGCCGAAGGTGAGTGGACGGCAGACCGCGCTGCGGGACCTGCTCGACCAGCGGGTGGCGGTGCTGGACGGCGCGTGGGGGACCATGCTGCAGGGCGCCAAGCTGACCCCTGAGGACTATCGAGGCGATCGCTTCACCGATCACAGCCACGATGTGACCGGCGACCCGGACCTGCTCAACCTGATGCGCCCGGACGTCATCCTGGACGTGCACCGGCAGTATCTGGACGCCGGCGCCGACATCACCACCACCAACACCTTCACCGCGACCAGCATCGGCCAGGCGGACTACGGCCTGCAGTCGCTGGTCAAGGACATGAACCTCGAGGGTGCCCGGCTGGCGCGTCAGGCCGCGGACGAGGCGGGTGGCCGGTTCGTGGCGGGCTCGATCGGCCCGCTGAACGTCACCCTGTCGTTGTCCCCGCGGGTCGAGGACCCGGCGTACCGGGCGGTGTCGTTCGAGCAGGTGCGGGACGCGTACGCCGAGCAGATCTCCGCGCTGGCCGAGGGTGGCGTCGACCTGCTGCTGGTGGAGACGATCTTCGACACCCTGAACGCGAAGGCCGCGATCGCCGCCGCCCGCGAGGTGGCCCCCGAGTTGCCGCTGTGGATCTCGGTGACGATCGTCGACCTCAGCGGCCGGACGCTGTCGGGTCAGACGGTCGAGGCCTTCTGGAGTTCGATCGAGCACGCCAAGCCGCTGGTGGTCGGGGTGAACTGTTCGCTCGGCGCGGCCGAGATGCGGCCGCACGTCGCCGACCTGTCCCGGTTCGCCGAC
>NZ_DASRXP010000020.1:0-7368 GCF_035687465.1 Kribbella sp. | reverse complement strand
GCCTCCGGCCGCTTCGGCGTGACGATCCACTACCTGGTCAACGCCGACCAGCTGCAGATCAAGATGGCCCAGGGCGCCAAGCCCGGCGAGGGCGGCCAGCTGCCCGGGCACAAGGTGTACCCGTGGATCGCGAAGACGAGGTACTCCACGCCGGGCGTGGGTCTCATCAGCCCGCCGCCGCACCACGACATCTACTCGATCGAGGACATCAAGCAGCTCATCTACGACCTGCGCTGCGCGAACCCGCGCGGCCAGGTGTCGGTGAAGCTCGTCGCCGAGGTCGGCGTCGGCACCGTCGCCGCGGGCGTGTCGAAGGCGAACGCCGACCACGTGCTCATCTCCGGCCACGACGGCGGCACCGGCGCCTCGCCGCTGACCTCGCTCAAGCACGCTGGCGGGCCCTGGGAGCTCGGCCTGGCCGAGACCCAGCAGACGCTGCTGCTGAACGGGCTGCGCGACCGGATCGTCGTGCAGACAGACGGTCAGCTCAAGACCGGTCGTGACGTGGTTGTCGCGGCTCTGCTCGGCGCGGAGGAGTACGGCTTCGCCACGGCACCGCTCGTGGTGTCCGGCTGCATCATGATGCGTGTCTGTCACCTCGACACCTGCCCGGTGGGCGTCGCGACCCAGAACCCGGTACTGCGTGAGCGGTTCGCCGGGAAGCCGGAGTTCGTGGTGAACTTCTTCGAGTTCATCGCCGAGGAGGTCCGCGAATACCTGGCGGAGCTGGGATTCCGGACCCTGGACGAGGCGATCGGCCACGCCGAAGTACTGGACATCCACCGCGCGGTGGACCACTGGAAGGCGGACGGGCTCGACCTGACGCCGATCCTGCACGTGCCGTCGCTGCCGGAGGGTGCTTCGCTGCACCAGACCGTGCTGCAGAACCACGGCCTCGACAAAGCGCTCGACAATGAGCTGATCCGGATCTGCCGGCCGGCGATCGAGTCCGGCGAGCCGGTGCGCGCGCAGTTGCCGATCCGGAACGTGAACCGGACCGTCGGGACCATGCTCGGCCACGAGATCACCAAGAAGTACCGCGCCGCGGGGCTGCCGGACGGGACGATCGACCTGACCTTCACCGGGTCGGCCGGCAACTCGTTCGCCGCCTTCGTCCCGCGCGGGGTGACGCTCCGGCTCGAGGGCGACGCCAACGACTATGTCGGCAAGGGTCTGTCGGGTGGTCGCGTGGTGATCCGGCCGGACCGGAACGCACGCTTCGACGCGGCCGACCAGATCATCGCCGGCAACGTCATCGCGTACGGCGCGACGTCGGGCGAACTGTTCATCAGTGGTGGCGCGGGGCAACGGTTCTGCGTGCGGAACTCCGGCGCCACCGCCGTGGTCGAGGCCGTCGGCGACCACGCCTGCGAGTACATGACGGGTGGTCGCGTCGTGGTGATCGGCGCGGTCGGCCGGAACTTCGCGGCGGGCATGTCGGGCGGCGTGGCCCATGTGCTCGACCTGGACCGCGCGCTGGTGAACCCGGAGCTGGTCGACCTGCTCCCGCTCACCAGCGAGGAGTCCGACCTGTTGCAGGACCTGGTTCGCATCCACCACGAGGAGACCGGTTCGGAACGGGCGGCCAAGCTGCTCGCAGATTGGGAGGCCGCAGATTCGCGGTTTACAACAGTGATGCCCCGCGACTACGCCCGGGTGCTCGCAGCCAAGGCGGCTGCCGAGCGGGACGGGCTGGACGAGGACGCCACCACGCGAGCGATGATGGAGGCCCTCTGATGGCTGACCCGAAGGGATTCCTGACCACTCCGCGCGAGGTCGCGGAACGCCGTCCGGTGGCGGAGCGCGTGCAGGACTGGAAAGAGGTCTACCCCGGTGGGGTCGGCAAGGCGTTGCTGCCGATCATCAGCGAGCAGGCCGGGCGCTGCATGGACTGTGGCATTCCGTTCTGCCATTCGGGGTGCCCACTGGGCAACCTGATCCCGGAGTGGAACGACCTGGTCTGGCGCGACGACTGGTCCGGTGCGATCGAGCGGCTGCACGCGACGAACAACTTCCCGGAGTTCACCGGCCGGCTCTGCCCGGCACCTTGTGAACCGGCCTGCGTCCTGGGGATCAACCAGGAGCCGGTGACGATCAAGAATGTCGAGGTCGCGATCATCGACAAGGCCTGGGAGTCGGGCGATGTCAAGCCTCAGCCGCCGGAATGGCTGACGGGCAAGACGATCGCGGTTGTCGGCTCAGGCCCGGCCGGTCTCGCCGTCGCCCAGCAGTTGACCCGGGCGGGTCACACTGTGGCGGTGTACGAGCGGGCCTCGGCGCCCGGCGGGCTGCTGCGGTTCGGCATCCCCGAGTTCAAGATGGAGAAGATCCAGGTCGAGCGCCGGATCCAGCAGATGAAGGAAGAGGGCACCGTCTTCCGCTCCGGCGTCAACGTCGGCGTGGACGTCACCGGGACCCAGCTGAAGCAGCGGTACGACGCCGTCGTGATCGCGACGGGTGCCACCGCGGCCCGGGACCTGCCGGTACCGGGACGCGAGTTCGGCGGCATCCACCAGGCGATGGAGTACCTACCACAGGCGAACAAGGTCGCGCTGGGGGAGACGGTCGAGAACCAGATCGTTGCCACTGGCAAGGACGTGGTGATCATCGGTGGTGGTGACACGGGGGCTGACTGCCTCGGTACTGCGCACCGCCAGGGTGCCCGCAGTGTCACCCAGCTGGAGATCATGCCGCGCCCCTCGGAAGAGCGTCCGGATGCGCACCCCTGGCCGACGTACCCGATGATCTATCGGGTCGCCTCGGCGCACGAGGAGGGCGGCGAGCGGGTCTACGCCGTCTCGACGAACAACTTCGTGGCCGATGCCGAGGGCAACGTTTCTGGTCTGGACCTGATCGAGGTGGAGCTCGTCGAAGGCAGGTTCACGCCCGTGCCCGGGAGCGAGCGCACCATCCCGGCGCAGCTCGTCCTGCTCGCGATGGGCTTCCTCGGCCCGGAGCGGGAGGGGTTCCTGGAGCAACTCGGTGTGGACCTGGACGAGCGCGGCAACGTGAAGCGGGACAAGTCCTACCAGACCTCAGTAGACGGCGTCTTCGCCTGCGGCGACGCCGGCCGAGGCCAGTCCCTGATCGTCTGGGCCATCGCCGAAGGCCGCTCGTGCGCAGCCGGAGTAGACACCCACCTGACCGGCAACTCCACCCTCCCCACCCCCATCCCACCCACCGCCCGCCCCTTGGTGGTGTGAGGCAACGACGCGCCCGTTCGTACAGGCTGCCTGTACAAACAGCCCGCGTTCATGCGCCCCGTTTTGTCCGCGAGGCAGCGGTCCCCTGGCCGCTGCCTCTGCAGGCGGACAAAACGGGGCGAGTGAACGCCACGGATGGTTGGGCGCCGACGTTCGGCAGGCGTATCGCAGTACGAGAAACGCCGCGTTACCTGGTGCGAGGCCTTGAAGCGGGGCAATAGGTTGGGGCTCGTGTCTCGACGGCTGGTGACCCACGCCCGGCTCCGCAAAGCGGCGCCCTGGGCCGGGCTGGTGCTGCTCTGGTTCGTGGTGTCCGCCGTCGTCGGCGTGCTCGGATTCGTCAACGACTCCGAGCGCGTCACGATCGGTGCCCACGCCGCGCAGGTCTCGCCGACCTTCGACAACCACGCCACCCTCGACCTTGGTGCCGTCCTCCCGCGCCTGCGGCTGCAGACCGACCTGCCGGTGGGGCTCGGCATCAACATCGACGTCCAGGAGACCGACGCCGACAACCTGACCGACCTGCTCAACCGCGACGCGCTGATCGCCAGCCAGCCCGACGGTGAGATCGCCCGGATCCGCCAGGTGATCCAGGAGATGGCCGTCGACGACGCGGTGGCCGGCGCGGGCTCGGGCCTGCTCGTCGCCGTCGTGGTCGCGACCGCCTGGGCGATGCTCGGCCGACGCCGTCGCCGCGAGCTGTTCGCCCTGGTCCATTCCTCGGAACGCCGGGTCCGGCACCGGGCGATCGTGGTGCTCGTCGCGATGCTGATCACCATCGCCTCGATCTTCGGCCCCGGCCGGATGCGCGAGGCCGAGGTCCCGCCGACCGAGTGGCGCCCGCTCGCCGACCTGCTGCCCGAGCTCTCCTTCGACGAACGGCTGAAGAACGTCGAGGTCGCGTCCGGCTTCTCCACCAGCGGCGGTGTCGGGGTGATCCGGACCGCTGTCCAGACGTACGAGCGGTCGACCGAGTTCTACGGTCAGCTGCGCGACCGGGTCAGCCGGGTGGGAGGCCGGATCCACCAGGCGGCCGAGGGGGAGACCGTCGCGCTGCTGGTGTCGGACCGGCACGACAACATCGGGATGGACCCGTTCGCGGCTGAGGTCGGCAAGGTGGCCGGCGCCAAGGTCCTGATCGACGCCGGTGACGACTCGTCGTCGGGTCAGTCCTGGGAGGTGTTCAGCATCAACTCGCTGGCCCAGCACTTCAAGGACCTGAAGGTGGTCGCGGTCGCCGGCAACCACGACGCCGGCGGGTTCATCGAGGACGCGATGCGGAAGAACAACTTCACTGTGCTGGACAGCAAGCCGGTCGAGGTCGAGGGGATCCGCTTCCTCGGCGACAGCGATCCGACCCGGACCGGGCTCGGCAGCGCCGACACCCCCGGCGAGGAGACGACCGCGGAGCAGTCCGCCAGGCTCGCGGAGATCGCTTGCGAGCAGCCCGAGGACAAGCCGATCTCGACGCTCGTGGTCCACGATCCGGCGTCGATGCAGGACACCGCGAACCGCGGTTGCGCCTCGCTGCTGCTGTCAGGGCATCTGCATCGCCAGGTAGGACCGGAGACCAAGGTGGTCAACGGGAAATCGGTGACGACGTACACGAACGGCACCACCGGGGGAGCGGCGTACGCGTTCGCCCTCGGGTACACGTTGCGCCGCCCCGGCGAGGTCACCCTGGTCACCTACGTCAAGGGCGAGCCGGTCGGTCTGCAGACCGTCACGGTCGAGCTGACCGGCGAGGTCACGGTCGGCACGTACACGCCCCTGGCTTGATCAGCCGCTGCCTGACTGATCAGGCGCTGCGCTCACTCGACACAAGGTGTTAACCGTTCAGTAACGGGGGCGGACCAGCTAGCGAGTGGTCTTGTAGGAGTAGGGTTTTGTGACGTGCGTCGCGCAAAGATCGTTTGTACGCTCGGCCCGGCTACGGCCGCCCCCGAGCGCGTCCTGGAACTCGTCCAAGCAGGTATGGACGTCGCACGGCTGAACTTGAGCCACGGCGCCCACGCCGAGCATGAGCGCATCTACCAACGGATCCGTACCGCAGCGGCCGAGACCGGCAAGAACGTCGGGATCATGGTCGACCTGCAGGGACCGAAGATCCGGCTGGCCGAGTTCGCCGAGGGAAAGGCCACCCTGACCTACGGCGAGCGCTTCACCATCACCACCCGGGAGGTCCCCGGTGACTCGACCATCTGCGGTACGACGTACGACGGGCTGCCGGGTGACGTCAAGCCGGGCGACCAGCTGCTCATCGACGACGGCCGGATCGCCCTGGTCGCCGAGGAGGTGACCGAGACCGATGTGGTCTGCCGGGTCGTCGTCGGCGGACCGGTCTCCAACCACAAGGGCATCAACCTGCCCGGTGTGTCGGTCAGCGTGCCGGCGATGTCCGAGAAGGACGTCGAGGACCTGCGCTGGGCCCTGCACCTGCCCGCCGACATGATCGCGCTGTCCTTCGTCCGCGACGGCAGCGACATCCAGCTGGTGCACAAGATCATGGACGAGGAAGGTCACCGGGTACCGGTGATCGCCAAGATCGAGAAGCCGCAGGCGGTCGCCAACCTGGACGAGATCATCGAGGCCTTCGACGGCTTCATGGTCGCCCGCGGTGACCTCGGCGTGGAACTCCCGCTGGAGGAGGTCCCGCTGGTGCAGAAGCTGATCATCGACCAGGCCCGGCTGAACGCGAAGCCGGTGATCGTCGCCACCCAGATGCTGGAGTCGATGATCTCGGCCCCGCGGCCGACCCGGGCCGAGGCGTCCGACGTCGCGAACGCGGTGCTCGACGGCGCCGACGCGGTGATGCTGTCCGGTGAGACCAGCGTCGGCCGGTTCCCGATCGAGACGGTCAAGACGATGTCTCGGATCGTCGCGTCGACCGAGCAGCATGGTCTCGGCCGGGTCGCGGAGATCGACTGGGAACCGCGGACCAAGGGTGGCGTGATCGCCAAGGCGGCCGCGGAGGTGGCGGAGGCACTCGAGGCGAAGTACCTGGTCGCCTTCACCCAGAGCGGCGACACCGCGCTCCGGCTGGCTCGCTACCGCACCGAGATCCCGGTGCTCGCGTTCACGCCGGTCCCGTCGGTGAGCGCCTGGCTCAGCGTCGTCTGGGGGATCGAGACCCACATCGTCCCCACGGTCGATCACACCGACGAGATGGTCCGCCAGGTCGACCAGCGCCTGCTGGAACTGGGCAAACTGGAGAAGGGCGACCTGGTCGTCATCGTCGCCGGCAGCCCACCCAGCATCCCCGGTTCCACCAACGCCCTCCGGGTGCACCGCATGGGCGACGCCATCACCGGCGTGGCCCCCGGCTACCGCACCTGATCCCTCGAGCCTGAGAGCTCTCCGCCCCCTGCGCCGGGCCCGTCCGATCGGGTCCGGCGCTTTTCGGCCGCTTATCTGACACGTTTGTGTTGTTACGATGCCGGCATGACGTCGCCGTCCGCTGCTTCGCCACGTACCCGGATGAACGAACTCGCCGCCGCCCTCACCCGCGGGCCGGTCGAGGTGCTCGACTTCCTGTTGCCGCTCTGGGCCGGCGCCTCGCTCGGTGCTTCACCCGCCCAGGTCGGCCTGCTGACGGCCGTCGAAACCCTGACCTCCTTCGCCGCCCGCCCGATAGCGGGCGTGCTCGCCGACCGGTTCGACCGCGGCCGCCTCGCCTCGGTCGGCGCCGCGATCTACGCGTGCTCCTTTGTCCTGTACGCCGTGACGCCGGGTCTCGCGCTCGCGTATCCCGCCGCAGTGCTGGGTGGAGTCGGCGGTGCGTTGTTCTGGGTGGCGCTGAGGGCACGGGTGGGGGAGGGACTGGCTGACGACGACGCGGCGTACGCGAAGCTTTTCGCGGCCGAGGGGACCGGGACGTGGATCGCGTTCGTCGCGGCGATGACGTTGGTGACGCGGGTCGACTATCGCGGGGTGTTCGCGATCGCCGGTGGTGCTTGTCTGGTTGCCGCGGTCGTGCTCGGTCGTCGGGACGGCGTGCGGCCGGTTGATCGTGGTCGAACGCCGGGGCTGCGGCAGGTCGGTCAGAGGATGCGTCCGATGCTGGTGCTGGTCGCGGTGACCGCGACGGCCGAAACCGGTGTGGCGTTGCTGCTCCTGCTGCATCTGCAGCGCGGTCATCAACTGGAGCTCGGCGAGATCGCGGCCG
>NZ_DASRXP010000019.1:0-5142 GCF_035687465.1 Kribbella sp. | reverse complement strand
GCACCCGAAACCGCCGCTCCCTCAAACGCTGGACCGAACACGCCGCCCTCTTCCTGGCAGTCCAGCTGATCCTGGCCCTGATCGACCAGTCCTGGCCCCGCGACGCCCTCGAACACGGCGTCCGCGCCGGCACCACCTGGTGGAACTGGCTCCTGGCCATCAACACCGACTCCCCGGGCCCCCTCAAGAACGCCACCAGAATCTGGTGCCTGGTCCTCCTCATCGACACCCTCTGGACCGCCCTCCTCCTAGCAACCCGCCGCCGGGCGCCCAGCAAATCAAGCCCCAACTAACAGAGCCCCACGCTGCGAACGGACTCGTTGGACAACATGCTGTGCAGGTGTTGCCATATCGGGCACCAGGAAGTTGCCCATTGGAGCACCCCTGACAGGCGGTCGGGTCACTATGAGGATCCCTAGCCGATCCCAACCCTGTCGCCAGTCACGGAGAGTAACGCAACTCCGGCCGAGTGGCTGCGCTCGTCGTACACGGGGAAAGACTCACAGGCGACGCCGACACTTTCGGCGGCTGGAAGCTGTCAATGACAGCTGAGAAATGAAGCGTTTTTGTGCCCTGGGTGGGACTCGAACCCACACTGTATGGTGTTTGAGACCATCATCTCTGCCGGTTGGATTACCAGGGCTTGGCGCCCAAGATCCTAGCCCATCGATCAGGTCGAGGTCCGGCAGGGGCACGCGGTTCACTCTGGAGCATTCGCCTCGCAGCGACCTCGTCGAGTGGGACTATCCTCTTATTTTCTTGGCCTTCTGGCAAATCGATAGCGCATCGGGCGGGTACGGAAACTGTCGGTGGTGGCCGCCATGATGACGGCATGCCGCACTTCCGCTCGCAGGAGACCGTCGACTCGGCCCTGCAGATGTCTGACGAAGGCGTCGGCGATCGGATCAACGCCGCCACCCACGGCGTCGCGATCAAGACGATCCGCCGCTGGCGACAGCTGTATCAGCGTCGAGGGCTCCCGCGCGGGCAAGGCTTCCAGCCGACAAGCTGTCCGCGGTGCGATGGCGCCGACCTCGACGAGTCGGCGTACGCGCTGCTCCTGGGTTGGTATCTGGGGGACGGTCACATCGTCGAGGCCAGACGTGGGGTCTACCTGCTGTCGATCGCCAATGACCCGAAGTATCCCCGGCTCAACGAAGAGATCGCGGCAACCATGCGGCTGGTCAAGCCGACAGCAAGTCCATGGATGCGGAACGGCCATGCCATTCGGATCGAGGCTGGTTGGAAGCACTGGCCGTGTCTCTTCCCTCAGCACGGACCCGGGCGGAAGCATCTGCGAAAGATCGAGCTGGAGGAGTGGCAGCGCGAGATCGTTGCCAAGTACCCCGAACAGTTGTTGCGCGGGTTGTTCCACTCGGACGGATCCCGGTTCGACAACTGGGCCACACGGCCGCTGGCGAGCGGGGAAGTCAAGCGCTATCAGTACATCCGGTACATGTTTGACAACGAGTCCGAGGACATCCGGCGGATCCTTACGGATGCATTGGATCTGCTGGGGATTCCGTGGCGGCAGCCGCGCAGGAATGCGATTGCCGTGAGTCGGAAGGAGGGGGTTGGGGCGTTGGATGGGTTTGTGGGGCCGAAGAGCTGAGGGGGTGTCGATAGGGTGGCGGCTGTGAATGCGAAGCGAGTGGTGATCGCGGAGGACGAGGCTTTGATCCGGATGGATCTGGCCGAGATGCTGGCCGAGGAGGGGTACGACGTCGTCGGGCAGGCGGGGGACGGTGAAGAAGCTATCCGGCTGGCGACCGAGCATCGGCCGGATCTCGTCATCCTGGACGTGAAGATGCCCAAGCTGGACGGGCTGTCGGCGGCGGAGAAGATCGCCGGCGACCGGATCGCGCCGGTGCTGATGCTGACCGCGTTCTCGCAGCGTGAGCTGGTCGAGCGGGCCCGGGACGCGGGTGCGATGGCCTACCTGGTGAAACCGTTCTCCAAGGCGGATCTGCTGCCCGCGATCGAGATCGCCGCCAGCCGGTACGTCGAGCTCGCCGAGCTGGAGCGGGAGGTCGCCGACCTGGCGGAGCGCCTCGAGACCCGCAAGCTGGTGGACCGCGCGAAGTCCGTGCTGCAGACCAAATTCGGCCTGTCGGAGCCTGATTCCTTCCGCTGGATCCAGAAAACCGCCATGGACAAAAGGGTTTCGATGCGGCAGGTCGCCGAACTCGTGGTGGACGAGGCAGGCAGTACGGAGTGACCCACTCTCTCAGTAGCGACTGAGTCACTCTCTGCTCAAGCGCTACAACGCTGCATCGGCGACGTACAGCCGTCACTGATGATCATGCTGCTTACAGCTGTAACGACCTCGCAACACACGCTCTGTCACGTTCGCTTGAACAGGTGTGGGAGGTCTAACCTGCGGATGCTCGCGGCAATCGCGGGTGTCCGGGGGTTTGCTCGGATTTTCCAGACATGGGAGGAACAGTGCAGCAGCGTTCCGTAGTACGGGTCGGCGCGTCGCTGATCGTTGCGTCGTTGGCCCTGACTGCCTGCGGCTCACGCAACGACGACAGTGGCGACGGGGGCTCCGGTAGTACGACAAAGACGGCGAAGATCGGCGTGATCGCGCCGCTGTCCGGAGATTTGTCGGCGCTGGGTCTGGGTATCCAGCACTCGGTGGAACTGGCCGTCAAGCAGGCCAACGACGCCAACGCGATTCCGGGCTGGAAGCTCGAGGTCGTGCCGCAGGACGACGAGCAGAAGCCTGACGTCGGCAAGAACGCCGCCACCACGCTCTCGTCGGACGCAGACGTGATCGGTGTCGTCGGCACCCTGAACACCGACGTCAGCCAGCAGGTCCAGCCGATCCTGGCGCCGAAGAACATCGTCCAGGTCTCGCCGGCCAACACCGGCCCGGGCCTGACCATGGGCGCCAAGTGGCAGACGGCCCCGCAGCGGCCGTACCCGACGTACTTCCGTACCTGCACCACGGACGCGGTCCAGGGTCCGTTCGCGGCTCGGTACCTGTTCAACTCCGGCATCAAGAAGGTCGCCACGATCCACGACAAGCGGGCCTACGGCCAGGGTCTGGTTGGCACCTTCACCGATGAGTTCAAGAAGTTGGGCGGCACGATCGTCGCGGCCGAGACCATCAACCCGGACGACTCGAACTACACCGCGGTCGTGTCCGCGGTGAAGCCGAGCGCCCCGGAGGCCGTGTACTACGGCGGTCAGTACCCCGAGGCCGGTCCGCTCTCGCAGCAGATGAAGGCCGCCGGCCTGACCGTCCCGCTGATGGGTGGCGACGGCATCTACGACGGGAAGTACATCACCCTGGCCGGTAAGAACAGCAACAACGACCTGGCCACCTCGGTCGGTGCGCCGGTCGAGTCCCTGCCGTCGGCGAAGAAGTTCGTCGAGGACTACGCGGCAGCGAAGTACCCGGACCCGTTCGCGGCGTACGGCGGTTACTCCTACGACGCGGCGAACGCCATCATCAACGCGCTGAAGGTGTCGCTGAAGGACGCCGCGGACGTCACCTCCGCCCGTCCGGCCACCGTTGCCGCCATGAAGGATGTCTCCTTCGACGGCGTGACCGGCAAGGTCGCGTTCGACGAGTTCGGTGACACCACCTCCAAGGTGCTGACCACCTACAAGGTCACCGCCGGCAAGTGGGTCGCGGTGAAGACCGAGGACTTCGCAGCCAAGTAAGTCGACCAACTGACCGCGGGGGTGGGACATGATCCCACCCCCGTGGCATGTCGGAACTGATTCAGTTTGGAGGTCGACGTGGACCAGTTCTTCCAGCAACTCGTGAACGGACTCACCCTGGGTTCGTTGTACGCGCTGATCGCCGTCGGGTACACCGTCGTCTACGGCATCGTGCAGCTGATCAACTTCGCGCACGGCGAGGTGTTCATGATCGGCGCGTTCGGCGCACTCACCACCTATCTCTTGTTCTTCGACGGTCAGACCGCGGTGTGGATCCTGCCGTTCATGATCGTCGGCGCCATGCTGGCCTCGGTCGGCACCGCCGTGCTGATGGAACGTGTCGCGTATCGTCCCCTGCGGAACGCGCCACGACTGGCACCACTGATCACCGCCATCGGCATCTCGGTGTTCCTGCAGGAGTTCATCCGGCTGCTGTACGAGAAGGTCCCGTTCGTGGACTTCCCGAGCGCCAAGCAGCGGATCCCGTTCCCGCAGATCGACGTCGTCACCGGCCCGGCGGCCGAGATCGGCAACGTCACCATCCAGCGGTCCGCGATCTTCACCATCGCGGCTCTGGTCATCTCTGCCGTCGTGCTCTATTACTTCATCAACCGGACCCGGCTGGGCCGCGGCATGCAGGCCGTCTCGCAGGACCCTGACACCGCGCGTCTGATGGGCATCAACGTCGACCGCATCATCGTGGTCGCCTTCGCGCTCGGCGCCGTGCTCGCGGCCGTCGCCGGGATCTCGCAAGGCTTCCAGAACAACAACATCGACTACAAGATGGGCTTCCTGGCCGGTCTGAAGGCGTTCACCGCCGCGGTGCTGGGCGGTATCGGCAACATCCCGGGCGCCGTTCTCGGTGGTCTGGTCCTCGGCGTCGTCGAGGCGATGGCGACCCAGTACGTGCCGGGCCAGTTCGGTGGTGGATCCTGGAAGGACGTGTGGGCCTTCATCATCCTGATCCTGGTGCTGGTCTTCCGTCCGCAAGGTCTCCTGGGTGCAAGGGTGGTGGACCGCGCATGAGCGACGTGATCACGACTGAGGCACAGAACAAGCCCGAGTCACCGCCGGTCAAGGGCGCGGCAGCGGCCTGGCCGCTCGGTCTGGCCGGCGCGGCCCTGCTGATCATCGGGTCGTTCCTGTCCTGGAGCTACGACAGTTCGATCCTCGAGAACCTGTCGCTGAACGGCAACCCGGGCGGATTGCAGCGGCTGACGATCATCGGCGGCGTGGTCGCGCTGGTGCTGCTGCTGATCGCCAAGGGACCGCTGGAGAGCAGGCTCGGGCAGTGGCTCGATGCCACCCTGGGGCTTCGCGCCCTGGCGCTCTACCTGCTCATCTACATGGTGCTGGTGGTCGTCGCCATCTCGGTGGAGTCCGACGGCCTGATCAACGTCGACCCGGGTGCATACGTCTCCCTGATCGGCTCGGGTCTGTTGTTCGCCGGCGCGCGGCTGCTGCCGTTGC
>NZ_DASRXP010000018.1:0-4395 GCF_035687465.1 Kribbella sp. | reverse complement strand
CACGATCGGTCACCGGTATCGGTGTGGCAGTCGGAGCAGACTTGCAGTCAGGACGATCGTGTGCGGGGAACAGGAAGTCGTCAGCGGTGTGGGCGGTGTGGGCGTACCAGCTGAGTAGGGCGCGCAGAGCGTCGTCTCGGTCGGCGGGGGTGTCGTCGTGGCGGGCGCGCTCGGCGGCGTAGGCCCGCAGGAGGTCATGGAACCGGTACCGGTCGCGGTCGACGAGTTCGATGAGGTGGACCTCGGCTAGGTCGTCGAGGAGCCGACGAGCGACGGCGAGGTTCACCTCGCCGACCGCGGCGGCGGCGTGCACGCTGAGCTCAGGACCGATATGCAGGCCAAGGCGGCGGAACATCCGGGCTTGCGGCTCCGGCAAAGCGGTGTAGGACCAGTCGAAAACTGCTCGTACGGCGGTGCGCTCGTCGGCTGAGCGGCTCAACACCTCGAGGTGGCGGCCGTGGGCCATGTCGGTAAGGACCTCGGCGACGGCGGTACGGGGGCGGGCGGTGATCAGGCTCGATGCGATCCGTAACCCCAACGGCAGCCGCGCACAAACCCGGATCAGCTCCGTCACCGCGTCAGGCTCCGCCTCGGCGCGCTGTGCGCCGACGATGCCGCGTACCAGGTCGAGTGCTTCGATTGGGGTGAACAGGCCGAGGGTGATACGGGTCGCGGCTTCGCCGATGACCAGTCCGGTCAGGCTCGCCCGGCTGGTTACCAGCACCAGACATCCCGGGGCGCCGGGCAGCAGTGGCCGGACCTGTTCGGCGGCGTTGGCGTTGTCGAGCACGATCAGGACCCGCCGCCCCGCCAGGACCGTCCGGTACAACCCAGCCTGTGCCTCTACCCCTGCCGGAATCCGCTCCGCCGGCACACCCAGCGCACGCAGGAACCCGTCCAGCACCTCCGCCGCGATCGCCGGTTCGCCAGGACCGTAACCGCGCAGATTGATGTACAGCGTGCCGTCGGGGAACCGGCCTTGCACCCGGTGCGCCCAGAACACCGCCAACGTGGTCTTGCCGACACCCGCAGTTCCGTCCAACGCGGAAATCACTACCGCTCCCGTACCAGAACCGGCGACGTCGTCGCTGGGCAGCAGCGCGTCGAGCGCAGCCAGGTGCTCGGCGCGGCCGGTGAAATCCCGCACCGCCAACGGCAACTGCCGCGGTGGCAGCGCCGTCTCCGCCCGCGCGAATCCTGCCAGCGATATCGACTGGATCAACCCGGCCTGCACGACAGGACCAGCTACCCAGCCATTGCTCTCGTTGTGCACATTCGACTCGTCTGCCACAGACCCCAGTGTCAATGGCCAGTTTGTTCTCCCCGTAGGCGGCCAGATGTTCTCCCCACTGACGGCCAGATAGATCTCCCCAACGGCGGCCAGATAATTCCCCGCCTGGGTGGAACCCCGCTCACCGCAACGGTCTCACCCCCTGCCCCGAGGTCGCCTGCGCGAGACGGAAGCTGTCACCTTGGGTAACAACCACATGCGCGTGATGCAGCAACCGATCAACCGTGGCAGTGGCCAAGGTTTTCGGCATGATCTCGTCGAACCCCGACGGATGCAGATTCGAACTCACCGCGAGCGCGCGACGTTCATAAGCAGCATCAACCAGCCGGTAGAACCCCTCGGCAGCATCAGGACTGACCGGCAACAGACCGATATCATCGATAATGATCAGGTCCGTGCGAATCAGCCGAGCCAACGCCCGGGTGATGGAATCATCGACCCGGTGCCGGCGCACCAGCGCGCCGAGGTCCTCGATGGTGAACCACGCGACGGTCAGCCCGGCCTCGATCGCGGCCTGCCCCAGCGCTTCACAGAAGTGCGATTTGCCGGTCCCTGACGGGCCACAGATGCACAGATTTTCCTTGTTCCGCACCCATTCCAAGGTTTTCAGCGAGTCCTGCGTGGGCCGCGCGATCGACGATGCCTGCTCGTCCCAGTCGCCGAAGGTCTTGCCCGCGGGGAACGCGGCGCGTTTGCGGCGGGTCCGCAGGTTCGCCGCGTCGCGGCCGGCGGCTTCCTCGGCGAGCAGCACCCGCACGACCTCGGCCGGGTCCCAGCGTTGCGCTTTCGCGGTCGGGATCAGGTCGGTCAATGCGCGCCGCAGGTGCGGCAGTTTCAGCCGTTTCGTCAACGCGACGGCTTCGGCGAGAGGGTCACCGGCGGGGCCGGCGACGCGTAGTCCAGAGGTCATCACAGGTCACTTTCAGAGTCGTTGTCGCTGGTGGGGAGGCCGAAGTTGGACCAAGCCGAGGTGCCCGGCTGCAGACTGTGGTCCTCACTGGCCCGCGACGGTTCGCCGGTGTCGCGGCCGGTGTGGTGGGTCAGGATGCGCATCAAGTCGTTCTCGGCGAACCGCCCCGCGAACGCCGCGATCCCCAATGCCCGATCAACCTCTTCGGCGGGGTGCAGCTTCGCCAGGGTGACCGCCTCGGCCATTTTCGGGCGGATCCGGCGGGCGCCGGTCGCGGCGGCCTCGGTCAGCCACGCCGCCGCTCCGCTGCCCAGCGCCAGAAACGCCGCCTCCTCCGCCGAGGTCGCCCGCGGAACGCGGTCGCCGTGGTGATCAGGCCGCGGCGGGTAGTGCTCGTCGTTGATCGACGGATTGCCCGGTGTCGACCGCTCGTGCCGGGCGACCTCGGTGGGACCGTTCTCGTCGACGGCGGTGACGATCAGGTCGTCGCCGTGGAACCGGACCCAGACCCGGGAGTCGACCAGCGGGTGCGGCACCGAATACCGCACCCCCTCGACCGAGACCGTGCCGTCCCAGTTCACCCGGCGGGTGGTGCCGAACACGACAGTGAAAGGCTTACCGGTCAACGGATGCAGCCGTGTCCGCTCCTCCGCGAGCGCCTCGGCTGGGCGGCGGCGGGTCTCGCGATGCGGCCGGTCGTTGACCTGCTCGCAGAACTCCCGGCACGCCGCCTCGAGCTCACCGAAGCTGCGGTACTCGCCCAGCAGGTTGGTGTCGGTGGGCACCAGGTCCGCCTTCGCGATCCGCACCGTTGCCTCCGATCCGCCCTTGGATTGCGGGTCCGCGGGGACGCAGGTGCGGATCGTCATGCCGTAGTGCCGGCCCACCTCGACGATGTCGGGGTTGCGGACCGCGATCGACGCGATGTGGTCGACCGACACCGTTTTTTCGTTGTCTGTCAACGCATACGTCGGAACACCGCCGATCCTTCGTAGGGTGGTGTCCAGGCACGCCACGATCGTCGGCAGGGTTTTGTCCATCACCGGGATCACCACTCGGAACCTCGACCACGCTAGCCACGCGCACCACAGCTGGGTCTGCCGGCCACCGATTTTCGGGCCGTGGCCCCAATCCCACTGCAACCACAGTCCTGGTTCCACGATCCACGGCCGGAACACCCGCCGCTGGCCGGCCCGCAACCGCTGTTTCACCTGCGCGACAACGCGTCGGGTGGTGCGTTCACCGCCGGTGAACCCCATCGCGGTGATCCGCTGATGCACCACATCGGCGCGGACCTTGCCGTTGGACCGCACCACCAGCTCCTCGATCTTCGGCAGGTACTCGTCGATCGGGCGGACGCGGTGTTCGCGCGCTACCGGGGCTTCGCCCGCGTCTCGCAGGGCTACATATCGCGCGACGGTGTGGTGGTCGCACCCGGCCAGTTCGGCCGCGGCGCGGTAACTCCACGTGAGGTCGTATGCCTCGAGGATCTCCATGATCTCCCTGCTGTTCTTCACGCCGCGCAGCCTTGCCGCACGACATCCCGGACTGTTTACCGGGGAGATATCTGGCCGTCCACGGGGAACCCGGTGGCCATCTGTGGGGCCTTATCTGGCCGCCTACGGGGAGTATTCCTTGGCCACTGACAGGTCACGATGGTCATAGAGTCCGGCCCAGCGGGAAGCAGCGGAAGCACCTGCGCGGCTGACGCGACGTCATCCAAGAGCACCGCAACACGATGATCCGCGGTCGCGGTGCGGAACAGCGCCGCTCGCTGGCTGACGTCCGCCGGCATGTCGGCGGAAGACACTCCCAGCGCGATCAGGAACCCACGCAGAACCTCGCCCGGGTCAGCCGGGTGAACTAGACGTGACCCATTCAGATCAACGTATAGGTTGGTCTGCGAAAATGTCTGACTTCTGCGGTGCAGCCAGGTTAGCGCCAGAGCGGTCTTGCCCACGCCGCCCATGCCGTTGAGCACAACGAGCCTGCGTTGACTCGCTCCTCGACTCCATACGCGGTCCAGCTCGCTCAGCAGAGCGTCCCGGCCGATGAGCCACGGCGGCATGGGCGGCAGTTGACGAGGCCACCGCAAGGATGGAGCAGGGGTCTCATGCGGTGATGGGGCGCCGAATTTCGTCCCAAGACCTTCGTGACTGTCCGCAAGCCCGTAGAGTTCGTTTCCCGTGATCCC
>NZ_DASRXP010000017.1:0-6485 GCF_035687465.1 Kribbella sp. | reverse complement strand
GATGTGCTGCTGCAGGAAACCCGCTGATGGGCAGCTGGGGACCCCCACTGCGGATCGCCCGCCGGACCACGCGGCGCTCGCTGGGCCGGACCTTGCTGGTGGCGGCACTGATCGGGCTGCCCGTCCTCGGAGCCAGCTGGATCGGCATCATCGAAAAATCCTCTAGCCCGACCGGTGAGGTTCTGGCCGGCGTGCTGATCGGACGAGCCGACGCCCGGCTGGACGTCTCGCCGTACCGGGCGTTCGGAAAGATGGACGACCGGCCGCGCGCGGAGATGGCCGAGCAGATGCCAGCACCGGGCGCGGAGGAGATGGTGCGCGATCCGGACACCTTCGACCCGCGGCCGTTGCTGCCTGCGGGGACCCAGGTGGCGCGAGCCCTGACGGAGATCGGCGGCGTCGACATCCGCGGTCCGCAGTCGACCAGCTCGGTGCGACTGGTCACCGGTGACGGCCGGAGCGAGCTGACCAAGGGCACCTTCCGCCTGGACGGTGGCACCATGCCCGCCAAGACCGACGAGGTGGCGGTCTCCCCGTCACTGGCGGAGTACCTCGGCATCCGTGACGGCGACACCGTCCGTCCTGGTTCCAAGCTGGTGACCAGCGCCGAGAAGGTCTTCACCGTGGTCGGGATCGCCCGCACGCTGAACGGCCCCGGTGCCCGGACCATCTTCGCGATGCCGGACAGCTCGCTGGCGAAGCCCGATCGGAGCGTCTTCGCCCACTATCTCGTCGACCTGCCGGACTCGGCCCAGCCGGACGCACTGTCCGACCAGCTGAACGGCCAGGGCATGACCTTGTTGCCACGGGCAAACATCGTCGACCCGCCGCCAAGTCCCTACGACTACAGCAGTACGGATGCCGGCGCCAGCGCGGTGATGGCGCTGATCATCGGCTTCGGCATCCTGGAGATCGTGCTGCTCGCCGGTACTGCGTTCGCGGTCGGCGCGCGACGCCAGACCCGCGAGCTCGGCCTGATCACGGCCGCCGGCGGCACACCGCGCGACGTACGACGCGTCGTCCTCCTGCAGGGGTTGTTCGCCGGAGTGGTCGGCGCAGGAGGTGGAGTTCTCCTCGCCTTCGGGCTGACCCTCGCGGGCAAGCCATGGTGGGAGCGGATGAACTCCACCCTGTTCACCGCCTGGCAGATTCCCTGGCTGAACATCGTGGTGATCGCCCTGCTCGGTTTGTTCGCGGGCCTCGCGGCCGCGGTGATCCCCGCGATCAGCGCGGGCCGACAGGCCCCACTGGCAGCCTTGGCGGGGCGTTTCACGGTCACTACCGGTAAGACGCGGATCCGTCGGCCTGCCCTGGTTCTTCTGGTCCTCGGCATCGCCTGCACGATCCTAGGCAGCAGTCTGATCGCGACCGCGTTCGCGGAGGCGAAGCGGGTCCCCATCGAGGAGGGCATGTACCAGCCGAGCGTGACACCGACCGGCCCGATCGCCTTGGTCCTGATCGGGATCACCTCGGTCATCGCCGCGCTGGTCTGGATGCTGCCGAGCCTGGTCGCCAAGGTCGCCGGCATCGCCCGGATGCTGCCGCTGAGCGGACGGCTGGCACTCCGGGATGCGGCCCGTCACCGGCATCGCACCGGCCCAGCGACCGCCGCGATCATGATGGCGGTGGCGGCAACAGCCGCGGTGGCCTTCGCGATCTCGAACTCGATCGCCGCCGACGCCGAGGATTACACCCCGGCCGCCCCCGAGGGCTACGGCACGGTCAGGTTCGGCGCCGGCAGCCCCGACTCGCCGCCCTATGCTCCGAGCACTGTGCAGAAGGTGTCCGGGTTGCTGCCGACCAGGCACACCTACGAGTTCGGTGTCATCAACCTGCCCTCGGCCAAGTCGAATGGCAGCTACACACCGGCCCTGATGACGGTCCCACCGCCCGGCACCGAAGGCGTGATCAACGCGCACCTGATGGTGGTCGACCCGGAGTACGTGGCACGGTTCGAAGGCTTCGGACCGAAGGCGGCGGCGGAACTGCGGGCCGGCAAGATCGTGCTTCCGCAGCAGAAGTTGCTGGCCGGCTCGATCATCAAGCTGAGCAGAGACGACGACTACGAGGCCAAGTCGGCGTTCAGTCACCCAGCGACCTTCGTGTCCACCCCGCCCGACGTCGGCCAGTTGCGGACCGCGGCTCTGATCAGCACGGAAGCAGCTCGCAAGCTGGGCAACATCCAGGTCTTGGAGGCGCAGTACGAGCTGACCCGGGCACCGACCGGGGATGAGCTTGCCGCGGTCTCCCGGCTGCTCGGTCACGACGAGGCCTTGCAGATCGAACGTGGATACGAGAGTCCTGCCAGGCTTTGGCTGATCGGGCTGCTTGGTGCGGCGACGGTTGTGACCCTGCTCGGTGTCGCCATCTCCGTCTCGCTGTCTGCTGCCGAAGGACGTGCCGACCTCGCCACGTTGGCGGCTGTCGGTGCACCGCCACGCCGTCGGCGCAACCTGGCCGCGGCTCAGGCGTGGGTGCTCGGTCAGCTCGGTTGCCTGCTGGGCGTCGGGGTCGGCGCGCTGTACGGGTACACCGCGCACGCAGCCTTCGGTTCGCCGCACTTCATGGTTCCGTGGCAGGAGATCGGCGGCATCATTGTCGCCGTCCCGTTGTTCGCCGGTCTGCTCGCCTGGCTGCTGACCCGGTCGCGACTCCCGATGGTCAGCCGGATGGACTGACCCTAGTTGCTATTGGCATCTATCAGCTGTTCGGTCTGCGCCACGGCCGGGTGCGCGACTGGGTGGAGTGGGGTGCTGGTCATGCGCCATTGGCCGCAAGCGCAGCGCTGGTAGGTGAGCAGGCCTTCGCTGACGGGATGGGACGATTCCACCCGCCAGCGATGCCTGTGGATCTTCGGTGTGGTGGTCATCGCTCCATCGTGCTGTAATGCCATTGTGCATCTCAACCCTTACGGCGCCGACGCGGTCCTGCTGGCGGTGAACCTGGTCACGAACCCGGCGACCACGCCCGCCGAGCTGGCCGATCGCTGCGAGGAGAGCGGCGTCGACAACCGGCTGGTCCGCGAGCGGCGGGTCACCACCGCCGACCTCACCGCAGTACGGGCGGCTCTGGACGAGTGGCTGGCGGTCGTCGATGCGACGGACGACGAGCATCGGGTCAAGCTGGTGAACGAGATGCTCGCCAAGTACACCGAGCACCCCCGGCTGACCAACCACTCCGGCGACGGCTGGCACATGCACTACCGGCCCGACCACGTCCCGGTCGGGCGGCTGGTGGCCACGTTGATCAGCACCGGCACAGCGCTTCACCTGGCCGGGCGCGGCATCAGCCGCCTCGGCCGCTGCGCCACCGACGGCTGCGACAACGTGTACGCCGACCTGTCCCGGGGCGGGCGGCAGCGGTATTGCAGCCCCGCCTGCGCCAACCGCGACGCCGTCAGGAGACACCGTTCGAAGGGCTCCTAGGATGGGGGAATGACGGAGAGCAGCGAAAGCCAGGGTGTTCCGATGACCGGGGCGCAGACCGAGGACGGCAAGATCCTGATCGTCGGTCCGGACGGCATGGCCGTCGAAGGGCCGCCGCGCACCGACGATGACGACCGCGAGGAACCACGCTCAGTGACCGAGCTGGTCGAGCAGCCCGCCAAGGTGATGCGGATCGGCAACATGATCCGGCAGTTGCTCGAGGAGGTGAAGGCCGCTCCGCTGGACGAGGCCTCCCGGCAGCGCCTGAAGGCGATCCACGCGGCCTCGATCAAGGAGCTGGAGAGCGGGCTGGCTCCGGAGCTGGTCGAGGAGCTGGAACGGCTCAGCCTCGACTTCACCGATGAGAGCACTCCGACCGAGGCCGAACTGCGGATCGCGCAGGCCCAGCTGGTCGGCTGGTTGGAGGGTCTGTTCCACGGCATCCAGACCGCGCTGTTCGCCCAGCAGATGGCCGCTCGCCAGCAGCTCGAGCAGATGCGTCGTGCCCTGCCCGGCGGCAGCCAGCCTCGCCCTGACGAAGCTGTTCCCGGCTTCCCAGGCGCACAACAGCCCGGCCAGCCGGACGGGCCCGGCCCCCGGGACGGCATGTACCTCTAGAGCCCCCCGCTACCTCTAGAGCCCCGCTTCAGAGCGCGAAGAGGTCCTCGAGGACGGTGGCGACACCGTCCTCGTCGTTCGACGGGCAGACCACGTCGACGGCCGCCAGCACCTCGGCATGCGCGTTCGCCACCCCGTACGACGTTCCGGCCCACGCGAGCATCGGTAGATCGTTCAACGAATCGCCGAACGCGATCGTCTCACTGGCCGGGATTCCTTGGCTCGCAGCGAAATCCGCCAGCATCGCGGCCTTCGACACCCCGCTCGCCGAGATCTCCACCAGACTGTGGCCGCCGCTGTGGCTCGCGGCCACCCGCCCCCCGACCAGCGGCGCGATCCTCGCCAGCAGGTCGTCGGAGTGCCAGCTGGGATGCCGGACGAGCAGTTTCGCGGCCGGCTCCGACAGCAGTTCCTCCACCTCCGCGACCAAGGTGTCGTCCGGCGTCGGCCATTTGTTCAGGTACTTCGGTTCCTGTCCGTAACGGTCCGATCGCTCAATGGCGAACTCCACCTCGGGAATCTCCGCGCGGATCGCCAGGGCCACCTCCAACGCGACCCCGGGATCGATCAGCCGGGTCCGGATCGCCTTACGCCGTGGCACGTCGTACAGAATGGCGCCGTTGGCAACAATCGCGACACCGTGGGCGCCGACCAGGTAGTCGAGGTCGTGCAGCCACCGGGGTGGCCGCGCGGTGACCATCACGAAGACGGCACCGGCTTCTTGGACGGCGAGCACGGCTCGCTTCGTCCGCGGCGTGATCGAACGATCATTGTGTACCAAGGTTCCGTCAAGATCGGTGGCCACCAGGCGGGGTGTTCTGCGGTCTGACACCCGCCTACCGTAGCCGCCCCGAAATGGGGCCCCAATACCCTCCCCGCGAGCCTGGCGCAACCAAATGGACATGCCTATTCCAGCAATCTGATTGACCGTTGAACAACGTCACCAGACCGTTACGGCAGGATGCTGCAAAGGCAGCAAGTTCCCATGCACGGCAGGGTTTCTGCATGATTTCATGCGGTGGCTGGTGCACCGAAGGGCTTCAGAACAGAGGGGCACTGGAACGGGGAACCGGGGGCGATCCAGCCACGTCGTACGCCTTGTTCCGGATCACAGTATCTGGTGCGGGCCCCACCCCGGAGTGCGTCGGAAACTGTTGTGGAATTGGGTGCAACCAAATCCTCGTCAGTGACGTCAACAGTTATGGATCGGTGCGTCTGGCGCCGGGACGACAGGGTGGGTCGGCAACAGATCGTCGGTCCATCAGCTAGTGGGCTCGGGTGTTCGAACGTCATTCACCGTTCGTTCATGCGGGTCCTGGAACTTGGGGAGCCACGATGACCGTCAACAGCGCCAACCTAGCGGTGCCCGGGAGCAGCCACTCCCGCGCGGCTGTCGACACATCTTCCATCATGGAAGGGGCCATGACCGGCTGTACTGCACGCCCGGACATCTTTCAGCACCGGCTGATGGAAGAACCGCCACCCGCCTCGGCCACCCGGCGAACCCGGGAACGCTACGAGCAACTGGTCCGTGAGGCCAAGCAGCTCTGCGCGTCCTGCCCGTTGTTCACCGAGTGCCTCTTCAGCGCGGTCGCCGAGCACGACGTGACCGGCTTCGTCGCCGGAACCACCGCCACGCAACGGCGTTCGATGCGCAACCTGCTGGACGTCGAGGTCCAGGCGGACGACTTCGACCAGCTCGCGGGGGCTCGCGGAACCCGCCGACCGGTCAGCCACGAGGAAGTGCTGCGGCTGCGCACGCAGTACCCGAACGACAGCCTGGAATCCCTGGCCATGCGGCTGGGTTGCTCGCTGTCGACGGTGAAGCGTCACCTGCGCAGGGCCCGCCGGGGCCAGAGTCCCGCCACCAAGTCGCCGCGGCCCCGCCCGGAGCTGAGCGCCGTCCTGGACGCGTTCGACGCCGTGGTGGACCAGCCGTGCCCGGCACCGCGGACCGGCAGCACCCGCGTCGCCTGACCTGCCTGTACAGGCACAACAACCCCCAGGGGCAGCCCCGGGTACCCGCATGATCATTCGTCCCCTTTTCACCCTCGCCAACTGCCCACAGTGACTGGAAAGTCAGCGGGGAGGGTGAAAAGGGGACGAATGATCATGCGGGTTTTCGCCGTTGTGGCTGATGCCGCTTTGCCCGTACAGGGCGCTCAGAACCAGCGGTTGAGGACCGCGGCCACGCCGTCGTCATGGACCGTCTTGGTCACCTCGTCGGCGGCGGCCTTCACCTCGTCCGGGGCCGCCCCCATGGCGATCCCCAGACCGGCGTAGACGAGCATCTCGATGTCGTTGCGCCCGTCGCCGATCGCCAGCAGGTCCGCGGCCTCCAGGTCGAACTGGGCCATCGCCACCTTGAGGCCCGTGCTCTTGTCCACACCCTCGGGTGCGATGTCGAGCCACGCGGTCCAGCCGACGAAGTAGCTGACCCCG